>CANEKB010000006.1 GCA_947427985.1 uncultured Candidatus Saccharibacteria bacterium | reverse complement strand
AAGACCTTCGGGATGGTAAATACTACTGGGTAGCCAAACTAGCTGATGGTAACTGCTGGATGACACAGAACTTGGCGTTAGATATTACAAAAGATGGATTAACCCCAGAACTCTCTGACATTACTGAGCCTTGGAATAGTCAGAGTGAGTATCCGCCGGAAGAAACAAAACAGGAGATGCTGATGAGCGATATTGATAGCTCATTTATAACCACTCGTTCATGGTCAATGAATCGATATGTCATTATAGACCCTAACGACGGTTCAGCGGAGTATACTTGCGGAACTAGTAAAAGTAGCCTTGCTGAATGCCCAGAGTATTTTATGGAGGTTGGAAACCGTAGACCTTCTAACCAGCCAAACTTTTATTCTGAGAATGGTTCTACTTATACTGATAATGAGTATGATGCACACTATCTGGCTGGTAACCTTTACCAGTGGAATGCGGCGACAGCTGGGACTGGTGGAACAATTACGGAAGGAGAGGCTGCCGGCAGTATCTGTCCAAAAGGCTGGCAGTTGCCGACAAGTGGAAATAATGCGTCAGGCAGTTTTGAAAGCCTATTATCTGCATATAACATTACTAATGAGGTGGACAAAATTGTTAACGCCCCATTCCATTTTGTAAAAAGCGGTGTAGTTTACCAGAACGATAAATTAATTAGTTACTCTGGACGGCTAGGGTTATACTGGTCGTCAACCGCGTCTGACGTTGCTAATTGTGCACTTGAGTTGCAATTCTTGGATAAAGCGCAGATCAACCCGGCCTACAATCAGGAAGGAAGACGTAATGGTGCCTCCGTCCGGTGTCTCCTAAATACCGCCGAATAGTTTTAGTCACTATAACTTAGCACTTTAATTCTGGGGCGCCAAACGCCGTGTTGTCACTAGGGTAAAGTTTAGCTTCATAGCTAAGTACCTTTACTGCTTATTGTAATACTCAAGTTGGTGACACGGCGCTTGGCGCCCCACTTTGGATGTAGTAAGGTTGATCCCATTCTGTAGATTTATTGATGCAATCTCTTCCTTTTAACCTTTTTCATCCTCCACTTGATATTACTCTATGGCTAGACAACGGAGGGAACGAGCCCATGAACGTTGCCCGTATGGATTGTAATCGGACGGGAACGTAATGACGGAATAAATGTCTATATAATTAGCAAAGGAATTATTTGTATTCGTACTGATAGACCAGCTATAATTTACATAAGCCGCATTACTAATACTGCCATAATTAGTTAAATTTCCGCTGCGGACGAAGAACTGCTCTCAATTTTCAAAAAATGAGAGCACCATCAAGACACTGTAACAGAGATAATAAACTAAAATCTAGCTCCCAGTTTTCAAAAAATAGGAGCATAGTTTGTGAAAATATACTTTTCTTCGTCCGCAGCGGACACGTTGGTGTTCAGATACGAGAGATGAATGATGGCGGAACGCTTAATGTGCCTGGGTATATGAACTTCTTATACACTAGAGGTATTGATGCGACGGGATATGTATATAGATTCGATTTTGAGACGTTTAACATAATAGCATCACAAACTGATAAAAATCGCTTCTGGCCACTCTCCCTCCGTTGTCTAACCATAGAGTAATATCAAGTGGAGGATGAAGAAGGTTAAGCTAGACTTTCTCTACTTCAATAAATTCACCTGCTGGGAGATCATTGAGCCGATATGGCCCAAAATCTGTCCGGTGTAACTTTACTACGGTATAACCTAGCGCACCAAAAGTGCGACGAATCTGGCGGTTGCGCCCTTCGCTCATAACGATGCGCCAATGTTTGCGATCATCATTTAGCCGTTCAAGGCCGAGTTTTGACACGCCGTCAGGCAGGTTCACCCCAAAATCGGCAATCATCTGCTGGTGTAGTGGCTCAAGCGCGTGGTCCAACTTCACCTCATAAACCTTGGTCTTTGCGAATCCTGGGTGTGTCATTCGAAAAGCGAAATCACCGTCGTTCGTTAACAGGATTAACCCCGAAGAGTCTTTGTCTAACCGTCCCACTGTTTTGAGATCTTGGTATTTTTTAGGCAATATTTCGTAAATCGTCGGAAACTCTCCTTGTCGCCGGCGCGAACAGACATAACCGACCGGCTTGTTGAGCCCAAGATAAACATAGCCTACCGAGATAGGCACTATCTTACCATTGTAGCACACTTTATCGTTTTTGTCAATACGTGCACCCAAAACCGCTGTTTTTTCGTTTACTAATACTCTGCCAGCAGCAATCGCATCGTCAGCTTGCCGCCGCGAAAGACCGAGGCGCTCGGCCAAAAACTTGTTTAAGCGAACTGGTCCATCCATAGCTTATCGCGCCTGTGGTGCTCCCGGGATTGCAAAAGACTGGCTACTGGTAGGGGCTGCCGGAGTAGGTTGGGTCGGTGCCTGCTGAGGCGGAATATGGTAAGCGCTAGGGTCAGCCTGTACGGGGTTCTGTGCCAGCTGTGTAGTCTGCGCTGGCTGGGGAGCTGGTTGCATTGGCTGTATGGGTTGAACCGGCATAACCGGTTGAGCAACTGTCGGCTGAGCTGGGGCCACCGATGTCGCCGGAACCGTATTTTGTACCGGAGCCGAAGCTTGCATTGGCGCTGCCATCGGAGCTGATTGGGGTTGTGCTACAACGGTCTGAGCCACTGGCGCGGACATTCCAGCATTCTGCATCGGCGGTTGAGGAGTTGTGGCTGGGGCCGGTATGTTAAAGGCGGCAACATTAAACGCTGGCACGGCTGGATCGTTTTGGGGAGTGCTAGTCGAAATGACACCATCTGCTGCACGGTCGCCCAGCACGTCATGTACCGCATTAACAACATCCTCGATTCCGACCTGAGATTTTACGAGATAACGGTCAGCTCCGAGGCGTCCCCCTCGCACGCGTTGATCATCTGATGAAAGCGCGGTCATCATGATGACTTTTATGTCTTTTGTCTCTGGTGTCGACCGAAGAATGTCGAGCATGTCAAAACCTGAGATCTTTGGCATCATAACATCGGAAACGATCAAGTCTGGCCGCTCCCGTACAGCCACGGCGAGCGCCTCCTCGCCGTCTTTGGCGGAGACAATAGTGTAGCCTTCCGCTGTCAATCGAATGCTGTAAATTTCGCGTAAGCTATCATCGTCTTCGACTAGCATTACTTTACTCATATCGTCTCCTTTATTGATTGGTTAAATTTGCCTGGTTATTTGTGCGTACCTGTACGCTGGTTGATCCGGTTGCAATGTTGACTTTTGGGGCAGAGGCAGCGCGAATTGTGGCCAGAGCTGCAGCTTCATCGGTCGTCGTCGTGTTTGCGACTGGTGCCACCGTCGACGATACTGACACTTGTGGTGTCGTCGTATTCACTCCAGTGGCAGCTGCTGGGGTTCCAACGTTTTGTACTACATTTTGAGAACTTTCTGGAGCAGAGAAAGTGTGCACCATCTGGGCATTAGCCTGTGCAATTCGCATTTTTTCGTATTCAGATTCCGAGATCCTCGGTAAAGAAACATAAAAAGTTGAGCCTTTGCCGAACTGACTTTCGACCCAAACTCGCCCGCCTAGCGCTTCAACACGCTGCTTCACTAAATAAAGTCCAAGCCCAGTGCCGCCAATTTGTCGTGTTTGTGAATTATCGACTCGATAGAACTTTTGAAAAACGTGGCCCAAGTCCTCTGGCGCGATGCCAATACCGGTGTCTTTTACGCTAATAAGTACCTTATCGCCGTCACCCTGCACATTCACACGTACTTCGCCGCCGTCAGGAGTGTATTTTATTGCATTCTCAACCAAATTATCAACAATTTCGTGCAAAAAATCGTAATCTACCGCCATGAAAACTTTTTGGCTAATGCGTTTTTTGTCTAGCGCTGGCGCTGCACCACCAAAACTACATTTTAGGTGTTTCTCCTCCATCCCCTTCATGCGCTCATTTGCGATGTACTGTACGGCCGCTACCGCATCGACTGGAACTAAGTTAATTCGCTCACGGCTATCGTCAAGTCGGGTCACATCAAGCAGGTCCTTAAACAAATGCCCTAAGTGCTGGCTGGCAGCATGGGCGGATTCGAGATATTGTCGAGCACGAGCGTCAATCGTTGCGGTCTGCGGATTTAATGCAAGTCCAAGATAACCTTCAATCGAAGCAACTGGCGTGCGCATTTCATGGCTAGCTGTCGAGATGAATTCTGCTTGCTCTTTCTCTTCGGCAAGCTCGCGAGTAATGTCACGAAAAGTAATAATCCGGTCACTATGAATATCGCCGGTTGGAATACAACTCAGCGAAACCGAAATTTGGTGTTCACTTTGCGCCGAAACCAAAAGGTATTGGCGTGTAGTCATGGCCTGATTTGTCGAGAGAGCGGTATAAAGCTGACTTTGGGTAATCTCAACGGGAACCTCCTCGGCAGTCTCAAGGCGGATCACCAACTGGTAGTCTAGCCCAGTGATATTTTCAGGAGCTCCATAACCAGTCATGGCTGCCGCAGCTGGATTCGCAAACCGAATCATTCCGCGCTCATCTACCAGCAGCACGCCTTCTGCAATAAAATCCAGTGAGCGTTGCGCTAAAGCGGCCGAGCTCCCAGCATCTATTGAGCCTTTTTTGGCCCGTTTCTTTCCAAATAAACCCATTTACCCTATTTTAGCACAAGCAAGAAAAACTACAAATTCGTAATGTTGTAATTTTTACCTGAAGAGTGATCTCCGCGCGGTAGTATGAAAAATAGCACAAGCGAAAAAAGTATGCTATATTTAATGTATATGAATAAGGAAGTGATTTATTTGGAGCCAGAGGATGATATCACTGATATCCTGACCAAGCTCCAGCAGGCCGAACAAAAACTTGTGGCCCTTGTGCCGCCTAAAAAAGCCACTATGCTACGCAGTGCTGTCAACATGAAACTGGTTGCGCGAGTAGCTAAAGAGTGTGAAAAAGTTGCCGTAATCGTTACGGCTGATCCAGCCATTATTAAAATGGCAATGGCAGCCAAAATCCCAGTCGCGAAGACCCTACAGTCTCGTCCGGTTGTTCCTACGCCAGAGTCAGTCAAAGCTTCCGAAATAGACGCCGAAGTAATCGACGAAAACGGAGATTTCTTAGATGAAAAAGACTCTGATTCGAAAAAGCTTAAAAATCCTTCCAAAAACGCTTCCAAGGGCGCCAATATTGATTCTGAGGCGGCTTCCGCGAAAAACACCAACACGCTCGACTTAACTGAGGAGAGCCTCGAGAATGACTCTGAGGGGTCAAAAAACGGCAAAAAGACTTCCGAGAAAAACAAAAAAGATAATAATAAAAAATCGCCGAAGGTTCCTTCGCTTGATAAGTATCGCAAATGGATCGTTATCGGAGTTGTGACGGCCGTAGCGGCGATAGTTGTGCTGGTTTGGGCTTTTGTTTTTGCTCCAGCAGTTACAATTACAGTTGCGATTAGCAGCACTGCTAGTAATTTCTCTGAAAGCATAAAGTTCACGACCGATCCAGCGGCTGAGAATTTGGAAGAAGGTATACTTTTTGCCGAAAAACAAAGTCTGGAAGAACATTACACGACTGACTTTACGGCTACTGGCGAAGAAGATCATGGTAATAAAGCAAGTGGCACCCTGGCCGTGTCGTTGAGTTTTAGCGTTAGCAACGCAACCTATGCTGATGGATTTGAGATCGATATGCCGGTTGGAACGATTTTTCAGACTGCTAATGGCGCACGCTATCGCTCAACCAATGCTGCTAAGATGAGTTGGAATGGTGAACTGCCTGTTTCTTGCACGAATGGTCTAATTAATAAAGTTAATGGTTTCTGTAATATGGCGGCCACCATTCAAATCGAGGCTGTTGAATCGGGCGAAGAATATAATATTACCGGAACAACTACCTGGGTACCTTTTGAGACGGCGACCGTGACTAATAGTACGGATATTACTGGCGGTACAACCGATATGGTTAAAGTAGTTAGCCAAGATGATGTTGACAAAGTTAAGGCGGAACAACTTGAAAAAAATCGGGAAGAAGGCCGCAAGTCGCTACTTGAAGATTTAAAAAATAATCTAATTCCGATCAAAGATAGCTTTGAGGCTGAGGCGGGCGACGTAACTGCTACTCCGGCCATCGGCGACGAAGTCGGTGAGAACACTACGCCAAACCTCAAGATGACGGCAATTTATTCGGTCTATACAATTGACCGCTCAAAAATTGAAGAATACATCAAGTTAAAAACTAATTTGGCTAATGATCAAAAAATTTACTCCTTCGGAGACCCATATTTTGAGCGCTTTACGAGCATAGAGGATGCCGCTCGACTCAAAACTACCATCGAAACTGGTCCAACTGTGACCGAGGAGAGTATTCGTGAGCGAGTTCAGGGTCGTAAAACTGGTGAAGTTCGTTCATTGCTCCAGTCGATTAACGGTGTCAGCTCAGTTGAAGTTCGAACCTCGTATTTCTGGGTCTGGTCTGTGCCGACCGATCCTAATAAAGTTACCATCGATCTTAAGGTGGAGGATCGTTAATGAAGCTAATCGCATTAGATGTTGGCACAAAACGAATTGGTGTCGCTAAGGCTGATTCAAAAGTTCGCATTGCAATTCCATATAGTGCGGTCGAAGTTGATGGTACCGAGTTTGAGAAAATTGCCTCGCTTGCTAGGGCTTGGGATATCAATAGCTTTGTCTTAGGGTTGCCTCGTAATTCTCAAGGCGAAGAGACCGAACAGAGTCGCTATGTCCGCGAGTTTGCGAAGGATCTCAAGCGGGCGATTCCTAGCGCAAAAATCTGTTTCCAGGACGAAAGTTTGACCTCAGTTGAGGCTGAAAAACGACTCAAAAGTCGTAAAAAGGGCTACAAAAAAGGCGATATCGACTCTGAGGCGGCTACGATTATCCTGCAAGACTTTTTAGAAGAAAAGACTGGCAAAACTACTTCGCGAGCCACCTCGGCTCGACACAAGTCTGTCAAAGCCACCAAGCCACGTCGCTCGATGGCGGCGATATTCGTCGTGTTGGCTATCTTGGGGATTGGCGCAGCTGCAGGCTATGGCTATTATCGCTATAATCTGCGTCCGGTGGCCGATGTTGACTGTGAAACAGTTGATGCTGATGCTTGTGATGACATGCTCTTCTCGGTTGAAAGCGGTATGGGCGTGAGTGAAATTGCCGATGGGCTAAAAGAAGCTGGACTTATCCGGGATTCATTAGTATTTCAGATTTATTTTCGCCTTAATTCGAACGGTAAGTCCCTCAAAGCTGGCGAATACCAGCTAAATCAAGCTATGTCGCTTAACGAAATTACTGATCTGCTTTTGAAAGGTGGTAGCGAAAATGTCTTTAGTTTAACCATTTTCCCGGGCGAGAATATCTTCGATATTAAAAAGCGGCTGATGGATTTAGGTTATACTGAGGAAGAGGTTGAGACTGGCTTCAGTGCAAAATATGACGATGCAAGCTATACTTGGATTTTTGAGGGCCGTCCAGAGGAAGCGACTTCTTATGAAGGATACATCTACGGCGAAACTTACGAGTTTTATCGCGATGATACCGTTGAGACGATTCTTGAGACTACCTTCCGCGAGATGGCAAAGGCTTTAGAAGCGAATGATCTAAAAGCTAAGTTCGAAGCTCACGGCCTAAACCTGTATCAGGGGATTACTCTAGCTTCCATTGTTCAGAAGGAAGCCAATAACGCTACCGACATGGCAAAAGTCGCTCAGATCTTCTATAATCGGCTTGAACAAGGATGGACGCTCGGTAGTGACGTAACGACGATTTACGCTATCGATTTGGTCGACCCCGATCGTCTCTCTGGCATGAGCGAAGAAGAGAAAATTAATTTCGATTCACCCTATAATACGCGCAAGCCAGGTATGATCGGCTTACCTTTTGGGCCAATTTCTAACCCTGGTATTGAAGCTCTAAACGCCGCGGCTACCCCTGATGAGTCGGCGACTGAGTTTATGTTTTTCTTGACAGGAGATGATGGTTTGATGTATTATAGTAGTACAGAGGAAGGGCATTTACAGAATATTCAGGAGCATTGCCAGCAACTCTGCGGTTTAGCGCTATAAAGGGGCGCGAAGACCTAGGTAAACTCTAGATTTTTAAGCTTATTTTAAGTTTTATTGCAAAAATAGGCACTAGAATACCCATATTCATTAGTTAAATAAACGTAATCACATGAAAGCAAGACCTAAAGAACATAAGTTTTTGCACGCGATTGGCCGGTTTTTGCCGTATTTCTTAAGTGCGGTCCTGATTTTTGCGGTTGCGAAAATCGGTACTGATAGTAAGAACTCAACTAGCGCCACTAGTATTAATATGAACACAATGGCTGCGAATAATTACAGTATCTCGGCCGATCAGCTCTCCGAGCTTTACGTCGTGGCGAGTATCTCTAGCTCGCTAGACTTGGCTAGTGTTGACACGGTGTCTGGTAACTATGTGGCGGCTTCCGTTCTGAAAGAAGTCGCTCAGACTAATACCGACAAAATCGAGAAGCCAGGATTCGTTTCGATGGCTGTTTCGCGTGGCGTCGAGACCTATATTGTCTCTGAAGGCGACTCGATGGCTAGTATTGCTAGCCGTTATGGGGTGACTACCGACCAGATTCGCTGGTCGAATGGCCTTAAGACTACCGACGTTACTGTCGGGACTTCTCTAAAGATCCCAAAGACCGCAGGTATCGTGTATACAGTTAAGAACGGCGATACCGCCGACACTTTAGCCTCACGTTATGGTTCGGACCGGGATCGCATTATTGCCTATAATGACCTCGAAAGCACTGGTCTTACCGATGGCATGCAGATTGTTTTGCCGAACGGAGCCTTGCCGCTTACCGAGCGCCCAGAATATGTCCCAGTTTATAGTTACAACTACTATGGTGATACTTCTGAGCGCCAGGGAATGCGAGTGGTCTATGAAAACGTGGTTCGCAGCAACACTAACAAGATGACTTGGGGCCAATGTACCTACTATTCGTGGTGGTGGCGTGAGACGAGCTCATATTCGCTTGGGCCGCTACCAGCGAGCCTGACCGGCGACGCAAAGTACTGGGCTTATAACGCTAGTGCCCTCGGTATGCGCGTCGATAATACCCCAGAAGCCGGCGCCGTCTTCCAGACGCCATCCGGAATCTTCGGTCACGTAGGCGTGGTCTTACAAGTTAACGATGACGGTTCAATTCTGGTTCGTGAAATGAATTATGGTTACCGTTCAAATGTTATTACTGAGTCGACTATCCCGGCCGCTTCGGCTGCCCGTCTAAACTACATTCATTAGTTTGAGCAGTGCCGGCACGAATGAGCGGTGTGAGATGTTATGCAATTAGATAATTTTATGGTATTATAGAAGTATGTTTGTTGATACTGCGAAAGTTAAACTTCAGGCTGGTAAGGGCGGCAATGGCGCGGTCTCATTTCGGCGCGAAATTTATATCCCAAAGGGTGGCCCTGACGGTGGAGACGGCGGTAAGGGTGGTTCCATAATCTTTCGGGCCGATAAGGACACTAATACGCTGTTAGATTTTCGTTTTAACCCAGAATTGACTGCCGAAGATGGTAAAAACGGCTCAGGTCAGCGTAGTGCTGGTCGCTCGGGCAAAGATCTTATTGTAGAAGTACCTATTGGCACGATCGTGAAGCGAGATGAGGAGATTCTAGCCGATTTGACGCGCGATCAAGAAGAAGCTGTTATCGCGAAAGGCGGCGATGGTGGCTTCGGCAATGCACACTTTAAATCATCAACACGCCAGGCCCCTTTGATCGCTGAGGTAGGGGAGCCGGGTGAGGCCTTTGAGGCTACGCTTGAGCTTAAGCTCTTAGCTGATATTGGTTTAGTAGGCTTACCAAACGCGGGTAAATCGACTTTTCTATCTGTGGTCAGCAATGCTCGCCCCGAAATTGCGAATTATCCTTTCACGACTCTTACGCCACAACTTGGCGTAGCGACAGTCGATGGGCGGGATTTGTTGATTGCGGACATTCCTGGTCTTATTGAGGGTGCGGCCGACGGTAAAGGTCTAGGCCACGCCTTCCTGCGTCATGTCGAACGCACTGCGGCCTTGCTTCACCTAGTCGATGTCTATAATAATGACGCTGGCGAAGCTTATAAGACAATTCGAGGAGAACTCGAGCGCTATTCAAACTTAGCCACACGCCCCGAGATTGTTGCCCTGACTAAGTGTGAAGGAGTCGATGCAGAGATTATCGAAATGCAAAAGTCAGCAATCCTGGCTGTGAATCCGAAAGCGCATGTCTATGCGATCTCCGCCGCTGCTGGACAGGGAATCATTGAGGTTCTTCGTGAGCTCATCAAGCTCAAGAAACAGAGCCAGGCACAGATGAAGGGTGATGGCGAGAACGAGGGTGGGCCAGCACGGACTGGCTTGAAGGACGGTTTTGAGCCGCTTTCCGGCTGGACCGGGTCCGATTCTTTAGATGAGGAGAGGTCCACCGGGCTCAGAACCGACTCTTTGAGCCAGCCTGTGCCAGCGGATACTATTCCAATCATCACTCTTTCGCCTGCACAGCTTAACGACGCTTGGAAAGTCGAGAAGATCGATGATAAGTTTGTCGTGACTGGCCCGAAGATTGAAAAATTTGCCCGACGCACCGACTTGAATAATTACGCTTCGGTCAACCGCCTTCGCGACATTATGAAGAAACTAGGGATCCGCGCCGAGCTTACTTCGCAAGGCGCTGAACCAGACTCTATTATCTCGATCGCTGGTAAAGAATTTACCCTAGTCGAAGACTGGTAGTCTATCCACTAATCGCTTCGGCTTCGCGCAGCTCTGGCAGCTCCTCAAGGATCACCTTGACGCAACCAGCAATCGGGATTGCAATAATTGCTCCGATTAACCCGAACATATACATGCCGATAACAATCGCCGTAAGAATTAATGCAGTCGGTAAATTTAGGGCGTCTCCTTGAATCTTTGGTGCAATAATATTGTTTTCGACTTGCGCATACAAAATGTAGAATATTAGATAAATCACGCCAGCGATCGGGGAACTAAAGAACAGCAACATTGTAATTAACACGCAGCTAATAATCGGCCCGAACATCGGGATAAGATAGAAAACCAACGCAAGCAGCCCCATTGGTAGTGCTAAGCCACTCGAAAAACCGCAAGTTAGCGACAATAACAGTACTGCAATTGCTACCACACAGCCATCTAGAACCGCCACGATTACCTGTTTCGAAACATAGGTACTAATGACTCCGGCCAACCTCTGAACGAGACGCTGCCAAGCCCGTACTGCACCATTTTTCTTATGTCTGCCTTCGACGATATTCCAGAATTGCCGCATGATACCTGGGCCCTCTAGTGCGAACAGAAGCGTCAAAATTAGTACCAAAATCACATTCGTCGCAGCCTGAGCAATCGTTCCGACACTGGTCACTAAGATATTGCCAAAGTCTCGTACAAAAGTGTTTGAAAAATTCTTTACTCCGTTTAGGATTTCTTCTTGGAGATTATCGATGCCGACCGTCTGACCAAAGTTGTTGATACCATCCCAGCCACCAATCGTATGCTCGAAAGTGTCCGGCAGCTGGCGCACGAACTGCACCGTCTGGTCGATTACAACTGGCGCTACCACTGCCATGATGACACCGATGATCAGGATTACTACTCCGTAGGCGAGAACAGAAGAAAACGACGAGCTTTCTTTCTTGGTAAGACGTTTAATTCGTGCCGCTAGGGGTTGAATCGCAATTGCTAAGAAAATCGCAATTCCGACAATGATCAATCCATTGAGCGCCTTCCAAATAAAAAGTCCAACCAAACCCAAGGCTAAAATTACTAGCCAGAAGCGGACGAAAGTTTTGGTATCTACCTCGATCGTTTTCTTATGCATACCTCTATTGTAGCATATAAATCTCTGAACTTAATAACTTCTTAAACCAGCTATGCTTGCGAGCGGATGTTTAATAATTTTGATAGGGCTTATGCAACTAAACATTGCAAAACCTACATAGGATTTTTAGCTACTAGCATTCGGCTTACCTCTATATTGTTGTAAAAAATACAACATTTTTCTTAAAATTCTTGACTTTGGAAGCGCTAGGGCTTATTATAGTCATAAGCTGATACGCTTCACGAGGGTTCCACTGATCATTTTAGTGGAGTGTGGAGACGAAACAAAAAAACAAACAGCGGATTAAAACAAAAAGCTTTGTGCCCTAGGGTGGGCGCGCATCAGCAAACTAGCTCCGAAAGGGGCTAGTTTTCGTTATTGCTATTTTTGACCCATTGTGATATAATATGCGAATTGAAGCATCTACCAAGACGTCTTCAATGTACCTCTTAGGTAAATTTTGTGAATTGGGGGATTTCCATGAAAAAGTATCTGCTAGAACTTACGAGAAAGGACGAGAAAACTCGCCTGCGCTTCGTGCGTCGGCTTGACCTCGCCCTATACGTGTCGGAAACGCTACTGATCTTGCGAACTTTTGCGAGCATCCCGAACGATAACGTCTCCGTCAGCTTATTCCAGGCGTCGGTGCCGTTTGTCGCCATCATGCTGGTCGTACTGATGGCTGGCTATATCGAGAAGCTCTCGACCAAGCTGCGCCAGACCCTCAAGGTTGGACTTCAGTTTGAGCGGCCACTTTCGCTGCTAACGATGGGTCCGAATTTGCTCGCACTGTTCTCAATTTCGGCGATCCGCGTAGGTCTACTGCCGTCTTGGCTGATTGGTTTTTCGACTATTGGCGTGATATTGGTCGCCGGTATTGCCTGCGCGCTCTATCTTGCTGTGGAAAGCGACGCCGTCTCGGGGGGGGGTGAAACATAATGAAATCATCGTTCAAAGGTCTTAGTATCTGGCAAATTATTTACCTCGCGGCTAAGGACGGCTTCCGCTCTGGGCGCAGCCGTGTTCGCGAGGAAGCTGAGTCCGCTCGCCAACTGCGCGCCGATGAACTGCGGCGCTTGCGGGCAACCCGCGCCGAGCGCAACCGCAGGCAAAACTAAGCTATTCGCTCTCAATCTAATTTACCACAAGCGCCCTTAGTCATTTTGGCTAGGGGCATTTTTCTTCTTCATCCTCCCTTATATATTACTCTATATGGCTAGACAACGGAGGGAGAAGCCTTGATTATTCGAATCAATTCCGCTCGGATTATAACGATTGCCGTCTTGCTGGAATGCTAAAGCCACTCCATTAGAAGAATCTGCTCTCGAAGACCAGTATCTAACAAGGCGCCCCGGCCAATTTATGCCATCATAATTAATATGTTGACATCCGCTGCGGACATAATGTCGATAGCTTCGTGTGTTCAGGAGAGGTGTCTATGAGTATATGCTTGACAAAATATCAAATCCGTGCTACAATGGAGAGATAAGGGCCTAGCCTATTCTATCTGGCGACCCCAGCACGTTTCATTTTTTGATAGTTTAGGTATTTTTGGACCCCAACTTAGGAAAAACGACGAAGAGGAGAACGAACATGAAAAAACACATTCTTTCCCTGGCGCTTTGCATCCTAATGCTGGGCTCTTTCTTGTTGCCCACGGTGGCTTATGCCACCAATGATACTGCGAGCATCGAAGCCGATGCGGCGCAGCAAACCGATAGTGCTCTGGGCGATACCGACATAGATCCTCCTCTGACGGTAGAGTCCTCAAATGAAGACGACCCTGATGATAGTGATCCTGACGGCTCCGTTACGCCAGATGGAAACGACCTCAATACGGGATCGCCTGTAACTACTCCTGCCAAATCCGACAGATCATCCTTTGAGGATATTACGATTAGTTTTCTTGTTACAGACGAAAATGGAGGGATCGTGACCGAAGACAAACTTGAGCCTGGTCATACCTATGAAGTAAGCGTAAGTTTTTACAATCCTAGTACAGCTGTTTTGCATGGCACCTCGGTATCTTTGCGTACTGGCAAGTCCAGTGACGGATCCGTATACTATAGCGTGCGTATATACGCTGACAATCTAAACGTGTCCCGGAAAAACTATAGCGAGAAGGTGATCTATCTTAAAAGGCCAGCCGATGTAGAGGGTACCATGTATGTCTCTGGAAGTGCAGTCTTTTCGACCGCTGAACAGCCGGATGGTGTTGCTCTGCCTGATGTTGAGCTGCTTAACTATGATATCGGTACGATGGTTGGATATACCGAGATGGATGGCGAGCTTCCGGCTGGCCGTAAGAACATCTGTAATCTCGCTTTTAAGATTACTACTGGCGAGATTGCTACCGGCGACAGCAACACCGAGAACCCTGACTCTGCCAAGAACGATGCTAAAGACCAAAGCGTTTCCGACAAAGCCGTAACTCCATCCACCGAACCTGGCGGTCAGGGCTCCGATATCATCAATGATACGAATAATGTCGATAACGCCAATAGCGCCGAAAAGGACAACCTTGCCGGTGATGGTCGCGCTGTCGCGCAAACTGTATCTCATAGCGTATTGCTGGTCGTTGCGATTGTGGTAATGACTGCATTGAGCGCGTTGAACATTGGTGCCGTGTATCTGATGTGGCGCCTGTGTCGACACTTGGGGGTCGAGTACCCTCTGCTGGACCGCATTGTGGCGGCTTGGCGTACGCTGACGAACAAGGCTACTACAGATGACCTTGCACCGGGAGAACAGTCTGATCCAGACAAGGATATTGATCACGAAGAAAGCTAAACTATCAGCTCTAAAGGGCGCTCCTACATGGGGCGCCTCCTTTCTTTGTCTACGAAAATATCAAAAATATGCTATAATAAAATAGAATTATGCAGAAAATCAAGTTTACTATCATTACGCTTTTTCCGGAAGCGGTAAAGCCGTATCTGGACAGCTCCATGCTCTATAAAGCTCAGGATCGGGGCATTCTTACAGTTGATTACGTAAATTTGCGCGACTTTGGCCTCGGCCCTCATAAGTCAGTTGACGATACGCCATATGGTGGTGGCGACGGTATGCTCCTACGCTGTGAACCGGTTTTTTCTGCTATTGAAAGTGTAAAAAAAGCCGACCCGGAAGCGAAGGTGGTTCTGCCAACGCCGGTTGGTGTGGTCTGGAACCAATCCCTCGCCCGAGATTTTGCTAGTGAAAGCTCGACGGAAAAGCATTTTGTTATTCTTTGTCCACACTACGAAGGTTATGACGAGCGCATTATGTCAATCGTTGACTACCCGATTTCTCTAGGGAATTATGTCTTGACGGGCGGGGAATTGCCGGCTCTGATTGTCATTGACAGTGTGACGCGTTTATTGCCGGGAGTCTTAGGTGGAGAGACTTCGGCGCAGATTGAAAGTTTTTCTGATGGCGACAACCTAGAATTCCCCCAATACACGAAGCCGGCCGAGTTTCGGGGAATGGCTGTGCCAGAAGTGTTGCTCTCTGGCCATCATGGTAAAATCGCCGAATGGCGCGCCGAGCAGAGCCGTTTGCGCTCCGAAGCACGCCGAAACTCATCGACAGCATAAAATGGTTTTAATGATAAAAATCGTTCAGCTGAACGATTTTGACTTTTAGCTTACTTTTCTTCATCCTCTCCTTGATTACTCTATGACTAGACAACGGAGGGTATGGCCAGCGTTACGTCGACCGTTATTGCGGCTTGGGTCAACAAAAGCATTGCTGACATAAAAGTAAAACGCATTATTCTTGTCGTTGTATGCTAGAGTTCTACTAGGATAAAGCCATATCCCAAAGCCAGCACCGTCCAAGAGACCTCCACGCCAAGAAATGTCAACATCCGGATTTCCGCTGCGGACGAAGATCTAGCTACTTTTGTTGTTCGGGTTAAAATCGCTCAACTGAACGATTTTAACAGCGCTCTATGTCTATTAAACGTTTAGCAAAATCAATCAGCTGATTGATTTTGCACCGAACAGGAGGAGAGGCCTCTTCGTCCGCAGCGGAGCTGTTGTTTATGACGGAGGAGCTCTGGGGAACCCTGCACTACTTGGCGCATGGTGGTCAAAACATACACACGATTATGAAACATACATCAACAATTTTGCCATTACCGCCGATAGTTCTGGCCCAGTCATGTTACTTTCTAACACAGCCTTACGGTATTGGCCTTATTCCCTCCGTTGTCTAGCCATATAGAGTAATCAAGGGAGGATGAAGAAATCAAACAAAAGGGAATAATGAAAAGATGTTTCTGATTGTTTCTAAAGCAAGTCTACTGTTCTCTACGAGGGGATCCGGAGGCTCGGCCGAGGAAGAGCGGCGCGACCCTGTAACGACAGGCGTCGCGAACGCGCCTCGAGTAGAGAACAGTGGGCCTGCTTTGAAAATGATTATTATTCTTTTCCTTATTCCTACCTTCATGGTATACTAATCTTATGGCAAATTTCTATAACCAGACTACCAAGGAGGTACTCGCGCAGTTTGGTGTTAACCCCGATACTGGCCTGTCCGCAAAAGAGGTAGCAAAGCGACAACAAACTTGTGGTAAAAATTTACTAAAAGTAGCCGAAACTCCACTTTGGCGCAAATTACTTGAACCGTTCATTGATATTTTTATGATCATTTTGGTGATTGCATTGGTGCTTTCACTGGTCCAGAGGAATTGGGTTGAGGCGATCGCGATCGCAGTGATTATCGCAGTAGACGCCATAATTTACTATATCCAACGCTTTTCGACCGAGAAGATTTTGCGTTCGCTCAAAAATAGCACGATTCATACTGTAACCGTCTTGCGTGGCGGCGAAGAGATCGACATTGAGACGACTGAGCTGGTGCCGGGTGATATTGTAATTTTGCGCGAGGGTGATCGTGTGCCGGCGGATGGGCGGATTATTAACGAGTCTGGTCTTCTCTCGAACGAATCTATGCTGACCGGCGAGTCTGAGTCGATTGCTAAGGATGCCAAAGCGATCTCTGGCACGAAGAAAGTTTATGAGCAGCGCAACATGGTCTTCTCGGGCTCGTTCGTAATCACTGGTTCGGGGCGCTTCGTGGTGACCGCGACTGGGAACGATACCGAGTATGGTCGGATTGCTTCACTTGCATCATCGCTTGGCGAAGAAAGCCCGATCCAGGCCAAGATGAACAAGCTAGTGGCGCAAATTGCTGTTGTAGTGGTGATTTTGGCGATCCTAGTCTTAATCATCCAGCTAGTCGACGGGATTGATCTGCTTGAGGCGCTGGAGTTCACTTTGGCTATGATCGTTTCAGCGGTGCCTGAGGGTCTACCAATTGCGATTTCGATTATTCTCGCCCTCTGCGCGAAGCGTATGGCGAAGAAAAACGCCCTGATTAAGGAGCTTCAAGCGATTGAGTCAATTGGTATTGTCACGACGATCGCAAGCGACAAGACTGGTACTCTGACCGAAAACCGCCTTGAGTTAAAGGAAATCTGGACTACTGAGCCGAAGCGTGAGTTTCTGGATACATTAGCTCGTACAGCGCTGCTAGAATCAGTTTTTATGGACACGGATGGTGGTGTCGGCGTGATGGACCCGCTCGATGCCTGCATACTTGATTATTTAAAAGCTCAGAATTTCAAAATTGCCAAACTTGAGTCACTAAAGTTGTATGCTTTTGACCAAAGCATCAAGCTATCAGGCAATCTGTACTCTGGTGACCGTCAGCTTATTCTCAAAGTAAAAGGCGCCCCGGAGACGATTCTTGCGCGCAGTAAAATGGATGCGAAAGAGCGTGACGCGGCCGAAGCGAAGTTGCTTGAGCTTGCCAACAAAGGGTATAAGGTCATCGCGATCGCGACTGCGGCTGTCAATCATGAAATTAATGAACTCAGCCGACTTGAAAAAAATAGCATTTTTAAGTTTGAGGGTTTTATAGCTGTGGCGGACGCTTTGCGGCGAGAGGCCCCAGCTGCGATTCGTCAGTCAGCGCGTATGGGCGTAAAAACTAAGATGGTCACTGGCGATCATGCTGGTACAGCCTACGCAATTGGATGTGAACTTGGTCTGGCCAAAGATTTCTCGGAAGTTATGGATTGCTCGAAGCTAGGGAATATCAGCGACGATGACTTGGCAGAAGCAGTGCGCAATATCACGATTTTTGCTCGGGTGACACCAGAAGATAAATACCGAGTTCTTGAAGCGATCAAGAAAACTGAAATCGCCGCTATGACTGGTGATGGCGTAAACGATGTCCCAGCGCTAGTCGGCGCGCACGTCGGTATTGCTATGGGCGATAGCCCCTCAATCGTTCAGGATGCCGGCGATATTGTACTACTTGATAACAACTTTAAAAATATTACTGAGGCTATTAGAGAAAGTCGTACGGTTTTGGCGAATATTCGTCGGATGTTGGGTTACTTATTAGCTACTAATGCCGGAGAAGCTCTCACGATGCTTGGCGCGTTGATTTTTTCCGGTAGCCAGCTACTTTCGCCAATTCAGATCTTATGGATTAATTTAGTGACAGATTCTTTCATGGTTATTCCGATTGGACTTGAACCGCCTGAGCAACGCATCTTGCGTCAAAAACCCGAATCTAAAGATGCGCCAATCCTCTCTGGGGCAATGGCGGCACGAATGGCGCTAATTGCCTTCACTATGGCGGGTATTACCTTAGCAACCTACTTTATCGCTCGCGCTACGCTTAATGATTCGGCACAGGCAAACACCTTGGCTTTCACCGCGCTAGTAGTTATGCAGTGGGCGAGTGCGTTTTCGGCTCGAGGCACTTACGACTCAGCCTTCCGTCGACTCGGCGTAAAACATAATGCTTTTCATCTTGCCATGCTAGCAGCCGTCATCATGCAAATACTGGCGCTCTTTAGTCCGCTTGGTATCGTGGTTGGCACGGTAGCTGTTCCTCCGGTTGCATTGGCTTTGACGGTAGCTGCGGCTTTCATTGTTCCATTATTAATTTTTGAGTTACAAAAGTTAATCGCGAATCGCCGTAAATAGTATTTTTCTAAAACCTAATATAAATTCCGGCTAATATTAGCATGATGTCTGTTTACTCAGCATTTCTATTGCTTCATCTTCATCAACCGCAAAGAATATGTCATCACCGTTATTGCTTTCATAGATAAAGTCTTTTAGTGGCTTGCTCGTGTATTTAGAAAAATCTCCATAAATGGCGAACTTAATATGATAGTTTACAAGTTTTTGCAAGATTTCTCCTGCTAAACCATTGCTTAATACAAAAAAGTCTTTTACTACTGCTGTTTTATTTATAGCGATTTTGTGGCAATTTAGCTTATATTTTATAGCTATAGCAAAATCAATCGCTGAAGCTACGTCTTTTATTATAATACTATCACTATTCACTAGTGCTATCTCATTTACAACTTTCGTTTTCATTCTTCATCGCATCCTAAAACTTATATTTCTAATAATTATATATTAGAAATATTCCTAAAAACTAGCCGTTTCGATCTTATTAAATATTTCCTTTGAGTTTTCCACAAACTACCCCTGTTAGAGACATAAGGACATAAGGACATAAGCACAATAATTATTGACACACTATATATAGTGCTTTAGAATAGTAATAACACACTATATATAGCGTGTTATACATTGAAAGACAATTCTAAATAGTAGAATCATTTAGTAAATTATAGACATATAATTATAGAAAGGACAGTTCATATCGCAGATTTTTATTATCGCTCATCGCAAAATCTAATTATTAAATAGAACAGAAACAATCAACACAAACTTAAGAGGAGGTATATTTTTTATGTTCAAAAAAATTGTAAAGCGTGATGGTAAAATCCGTAACTTCGATCCGGAAAAGATTACTGACGCTATCGCTCAAGCTGGTCTTGCTACAGAAGAATTTAAGTATGACCGCGCCAAACAGCTTACCGAGAAGGTATTAAAGCGTGCCGAGGAAACTATCAAGCAACGCACCCCGAGCGTGGAGCAGATTCAAGATATTGTCGAGCAAGTTTTGATGGAATCGGCTTTCAAGCGTACCGCAAAAGAATATATCACCTATCGCCAAGAACGTAATCGCACTCGCGAAGCCAAAAGCAATTTGATGAACATCTATAAGACAATCGCGGTAGCAGACGCTTCAGAAGACTCCGATGTTAAACGAGGCAATGCTAACGTCGATGGCAACTCCGCCATGGGTAAGATGCTTCAATTCGGTGCTGAAGGGTCAAAGGTTTTCGCGAAGACAATTTTAATGCGCCCGGAATTTGCCGCTGCTCATGACAATGGCGAGATCCATATTCATGACCTCGATTTCTACGCTACCGGTACTTTAACTTGCTGTCAGACCGACCCTTTCCGACTTTTTGAAGACGGCGGCTTTAATACTGGCCATGGCCATCTGCGCACTCCGAATTCAATTGGCAGCTATGGAGCTCTCGCTGCTATTATTCTTCAGGCCAACCAAAATGAGCAACATGGCGGACAGTCAATCCCGAACTTCGATTATGCCATGGCCCCAGGCGTCAACAAGAGCTTTCGTAAGGCACTTAATCGTAACCTACGTCGCTATAATGAATTTACTGATCAGGAAGTTCAAATTGAAATTCCAGAAGATATTCAGTATGGCGAAAACGGCCGCTTGGTGGATATGGGTGTACCAGAAAAAGTCGTTGCAATCTCTAATCAGGATGTAGAAAAAGAAACATTCCAGGCTATGGAGGGGTTCATCCATAATCTTAACACTATGCATTCTCGCGCTGGTGCTCAAGTTCCGTTTACGAGTATTAACTTTGGTACCGACACTTCGGAAGCTGGCCGCTTAGTTATTCGGGCTTTGCTCGACGCAACCGAAGACGGCCTCGGTCATGGTGAGACGCCAATTTTCCCAATCTCAATCTTCAAGGTTAAAGAGGGGGTCAACTATAATCCAGAAGATCCTAACTACGACCTTTTCAAACGCAGTATGGAAGTTTCTGCCAAGCGCCTCTTTCCGAATTTCGTCTTTATTGATGCGCCATTCAACCTTGAGGGTTACAAACCGGGCGACTATCGCACTGAAATTGCAACAATGGGTTGCCGTACTCGTGTCTATGGTAGCATTTTCCCAGAATCTGATCATATTACCACCGGTCGCGGCAACTGTAGTTTCACTACGGTCAACCTTGTTCGCCTTGGTATTAAGCATGGCATTTGTCTCGGTGAGCGTAAAGAAGCTGACTGGTCTGGTTTCTACAAAGAGCTTGACGAAAAGATGGATCTTGCCGCTGATGAACTTCTTGAGCGCTACGAATTCCAGGCTAACCAGCATGTCCGCAACTTCCCGTTCCTTATGGGTCAAGGCAACTGGTTCGGTAGTGAAAAACTTGGGCCGAATGATACGCTCCGCGATGTAATTAAGCACGGTACCTTGAGTATTGGCTTCATCGGCCTCGCTGAATCGCTCGTTGCTATGACCGGCAAGCACCACGGCGAAGACGAAGAGTCTCGCGAACTTGGCCTTGATATTATCACTCACATGCGCGAACGCTGCGATATGTATATGAAGAAATACAAGCTGAACTTTAGCCTGCTGGCTACGCCGGCTGAGGGTATTGCGGGTCGCTTTACCAAAATCGATCGTAAGGAATACGGCAGCATTGAGGGAGTTTGCGATCGTGATTACTATACTAACAGCTTCCATGTTCCGGTTTATTATCCAATCGGCGCTTTCGAAAAAATCGAAATTGAAGCACCATACCACGCACTTTGTAACGCTGGCCACATTACCTATATTGAACTTGACGGCGATCCAACCCAGAATATCGAAGCTTTCGAAGCGGTGATCCGCAAGATGAAGGAGTGTGGTATTGGTTACGGTTCAGTTAACCATCCGGTAGATCGCGATCCAGTTTGCGGCTTCTCAGGCATTATTAAGGGCGATCGTTGTCCGGCTTGTGGGCGCCTCGAAAGCGAAGGAGATGTACCGTTCGAGCGGTTGCGTAGAATTACGGGTTATCTAGTAGGGTCGCTTGAGCGCTGGAATGATGGCAAAAAGGCTGAAGAGCATGACCGCGTGAAGCACAATGTTATCGGTGTCTATAATCGCCAAGAAAAATGTGCTCGTGAAGCGGCTAAGGCTCAACAGGAAAAAATGACCGGAAAGATGTAAGTTAAGGATAAAAGGATACATGATGTTAGGGCAGGAAACAGGGAATCGATTTTCTTCGGGTCATCCGGAGGCTACGGCCGAGGTTAAGCGGCGCGACCCTGCAACGGCAGGCGTCGCGAACGCGGGCCCGAAAAAATCCGATTCTCTGGTCGCCTGC
>CANEKB010000005.1 GCA_947427985.1 uncultured Candidatus Saccharibacteria bacterium | reverse complement strand
TATATTATAGCATGTTTTATAGTTGGCGGGAGGGTTTTGGATTGTTTGGAATTTAGATTTAGGGAGATTTTTAGGTAGATTATAAGATTTCGTGGTATAATACGTAAGTATAGTGCTTGGCGCTAGAAAATAGGAAAATTAGTTTAGTAATGGGCGAGTGGCGGAATTGGTAGACGCGCTAGACTCAAAATCTGGTTCTCGCAAGAGAGTGAGGGTTCGATTCCCTCCCCGCCCACCAGAGAAAAAGAAGTCCTTTGGGGCTTATTTTTATTGGTGGGTAACTGATATTATCTTTTTGCTGCAAAGGTGTTGAGACAATACGATACTATTGACAAATGTCGATAAGTATGCTAGTATAGGAGCAGAATATACGAGATACTATCATGAAAGATAAAGCAAAGCTTTTATTTAATGCAGTTAAGCCCGTTTGTGCTATCGTTCTTATTTTATGCGCATCGGTTAGTCTAATTTTACTATCTAACTATACTAGCTCTTTTGAAGAAGCAACGACTGAAATAGTGACGCATCAAACTAGAACTGAATATGATGATACCAAGCGCGACGGTACTAGCGAGATTAGACAGGAAGGATATAACGGCAACAAAACTGTTATTTATGAGGTAACGAAAAATATATTTGGTCGAGAGGTTAATCGCGTTAGAGTTAGCGAAATCGTAAACAAGGAGCCTAAAGACAAAATTGTAGTCATCGGTACGAAAAGATACTATACCTGTAGCAATGGTACGGAATACGATAATAAAGACGCTAGGGACGAATGCGATAAACGAGTGGCGTGGGAAAAAGGTCGCGATCAGGCGCTCAAAGAATGTAAGACTGATAGCAGTAAGACTAATTGTTGGTACGATGAATATCCCGGAACTTATATACATTGGACGGAGCCACGGACTTACACCTATACCCCCGCTCCTGGTCCAAGTAGCGGTTATCGCAGCGGAGCAATTTGTCGTGATGGTTGGCGAAGCAGCGCTACTGGGCGTGGAGCTTGTTCTCATCATGGTGGAGTGGCATACTGGATTTAATTATGCTATTACCAGAAGATGATTTAATTAACGACTATCTTGCGGGTAAGATTATTGACCCGTGTGATTATGATCAGTATTCGCTAGAAAAACTTGACGAATTTCTCGGTAATAGCGACGACGAAATTTAGTGCTTGTGTCCGTGCTGGTGGGCATGAGCGTGGACTTTTGTCGGTTCTACATTGCAGTGATCATCGTGGCAATGTTCACCAGGGTTTTCCAGCTCGATAGTTGAGTGACTAATGCCGTGTTTGGTAAGTTCATCGCGAATTAGTTTTTTAATTTTGGTGGACTCGTCTTTCGTGACGACATGGAGTGTGGCGTAGTTATGAAATCCATCCATACTCCAAAGATGAACATGATGCACGTCTTCGATACCTTTTAGTTTGAGTAGATGTTCGCAGAGTTGATCGGGTGAAATATTATTGGGAGCTTTTTCGAGGAAAACATTAAGAATGTTTTGGAAGTTCATGAGCGCCTGCCAGAAGATAAAGCCGGCGACGACGATTGAAAGAATTGGATCAATGTAGCTAAAATTCGTAAAACGCATGACGATGGCGCCGATAAGGACAACGACCCAGCCAAGTACGTCCTCGAGCATGTGAAGATTGACGGACTTTTGGTTGAGTGAATCGCCTTTGCGGGTGAAGAAAGCGGCGAGAAAGTTCACAATGACGCCAATGACGGCGAGAATGATCATGCCGTCGTAGTGAATCTCGACTGGATGAATAACGCGAGAAATTGCATTAGTAATAACGAAGACTGATCCTAGCAAGAGAATAACGGTTGTGATTAGGCTACCGAGTACAGAATAGCGAAGATAGCCGTAAGTGTAGGCTTGGTCAGGGTGGCGCTTACTTTTGCGCTCGAGGAAATAAGATAGGCCGATGCTCATTGCATCGCCGATATCATGAATTGCGTCAGAAACTATAGCGACGCTACCAGTAAGACTGCCGCCGATAAACTCGTAGACTGAAAAACCGAGGTTTAATAAAAAGGCAATCAGAATATTCCTCTCTGATTTAGGAGATTTTGACATAAGATAATTCCCTGTTTAGAATAGTGTTAGAAGTTTTATCAAAATTTTGTAGGAAAAGCTCAAAGTTTGCGTACGGTCAATGAAAGAAAATCAGCCTAGCTTGATTATAGTTGAGCGATCATTGATTCGTCAACCGATTAAACGTTGTAAAATTTACAACGTATTTAATATGATGATAGCTAAGAACTAGGCGGCTATAAGATATGCTAAAATAGGAAAAAGGAGGAAGATGAAAATCACAAAATTAGAGCATTCAGGTTTAGTTGTGGAAGAAAATAATAAATTGGTTGTTTTTGATCCAGTGGAGTATACAATGGAATTACCAGAACTAAAGAATGTGGCAGCAATAGTCTTAACACATAAGCATGGTGATCATCTTCAAATCGAAAGGCTAGCGAAGATTGTAGCAGAGAACCCGAACGTGCAGATTTTTACAACGGCTGATACTGCACCGGTGTTGGACACGAATTGGAACGTGAATGTCGTGAAGCATGGCGATACTGTTGAAATTGAAGATTTTCGTTTGAATTTTTTTGGCGAAAATCATGCTTCGATTGTGCCAGGAGTTGTGCCTTGCCAGAACATTGGTGCGGTTGTGAATGATATGGTGGTAAATCCAGGCGACTCGTTTGATTATCTTCCGATTGATGGACGGACGAAAGTACTTTGTGTACCAGTAGCAGCGCCGTGGTTAAAATTAAGCGAGAGCATGAATTATGTCCGGTCGACTAAACCGGAAAATGTCGTTCCAATGCATGATGCGGTTTTGTCAGAGCTTGGTAAAACTTTCAATAATAATTGGATAAAAATGGTTTGTGATGAAATTGGCGCAGAATGTGCAGCTCTTGATCCGAATGAGAGTCTATACATTTAAATCTTCTAGATAACTTGGCTGGTCGACGTTGATGAGTGATTTTCTACGATCAACGTCGATTTGATTTTGGGTGGTCTCGTCGATAGATTTAATGATTTCGTGATAGCGGCTAAGTGTGGCGAAGGGAGCAAACTGAGCCGAGCGAGCCTCAAGACTCATAGGTGGATGAGTTAACGAAACTGGTCGGTTGCGATGGATGATGTCATCGTAACGGTGCGGGTCAAGTGAAGACTCGTCAGAAGTTGGTCCGGTAATGTTGGGTACGAAAGAAGCGGAATTTGCACTCATATTAATTATTCCTTATGTCCGCCGATTTGGTGATTACGATTGATAGCAGTAGCGCCGTCTTCGAAATTAAGACCTTTTAGGATAGCGTTCTTACCATAGCGTTTCTGGATATTAAGGATAGCAGATTGGAGCTTATCGTTATTGTCGTTTGCTTTTTGCGCCAGTTCGTTAAGTATGGATGGTTCGACAAAAAGCTGAGTTTGCTGATAGGCTGGTTGTGGACGCGTGGAGTCTTTCGGTACTAGCTCACCAACTGTGAGAGTGATCTTGCGGATAGAAAGACGCGGGTCGACAAGCTCGTCGTAAAGCTGGAGAAAGCCATCGCGGGTTTGGCGGGTGGAGGCCGTCGGTTCGGACAAACGAAATGTACCGTGGGCGGATTTAGGTTTTTCGCGACCGTAGCGATCGTGGGAGCGTGGCCCGTGGTAGTCTGGACATTGCTCTAGACTAGAGACGTCGTAGCTAATATGGAGGATAAGCTGGTCGGTTAGGAAGCCTTTTTCAAGCATGCTAAGCGTTAAAGCGTCGGACATCTCTTGAACAATAATCCGAGCTTTGTCAAAGCTATAAGGACACTGCAAGACCTGACCAGAGCTGAGGCTAGTGGCGCTAGGACGATAATGTTTGACGCTAGCGATAGTGGCACTCTCGTAGCCCCAAGCATGGTCGATAAGTAGTTCGGCGTTGACGCCAAAAAGTTTGTATAGGAGTTCCATGTTTTCTAGCGAACATCGTGCAACATCTCCCATGGTAAACATGCAATGTCCACGGAGTTTACGATCGTATCCGGGGCCGATACGCCAGAAATCGGTGAGCGGATGGTGAGTCCAGAGCTGTTTGCGAAAGCTAAGCTCGTTGAGTTCGGCGATGCGGACGCCAGCGCTATTAGGTTGGGCGTGTTTGGCGAGAATATCGAGCGCGACTTTTGCTAGGTATAGATTAGTACCAATACCGGCGGTGGCAGTAATACCAGTGAGCCGAAAAACTTCTGAAACTAGCTTAGTAACGAGTTGACTCGGTGTCATTTGATACATTTTGAGATAGCTAGTTAGATCGAGAAAAACTTCATCAATTGAATAGACGAAAATATCTTCAGGCGCAACAAAACGGAGATAAGTGCGGTAAATATTGGTGCTAGTTTCGACATAATCTTTCATGTGGGGTGGGGCGATTACAAAGTTGAGCGCTAAGTCAGGGTTTTGCGCGAGTTCGTCGGCAAAGCAAGAACTGCCGCTTAGGCGGTGATATGGCACGTGACTGGCACGCTCAGCGTTGATTTCCTGGACTTTTTGCAATACTTCAAAGAGTCGGGCGCGTCCTGGTAGTCCGTAGGCTTTGAGTGCGGGAGAAATCGCTAGACAAATAGTTTTTTCGGTGCGAGTTGGGTCGGCGACGACGAGATGTGTGGATAGCGGATCAAGGTCACGTCGGACACATTCGACCGAAGCGAAGAAAGATTTAAGATCAATAGCTGCATAGATCCGTTCCATAAGGTATATTATACAGCATGATAAAATCTCCCCGCTAGAGCGAGGAGATTTTCAGGTTTGCCTTTAAAGACCTAGAAGGCAAGTGACTTAATGACGAAGTCACCTACTGGCATATATTCGTCCTTTAGGTCGCTAGTGCAGTTGAAGGTAACGATAGCGAGTTTACCATCTACGGAGAAGAACATCATATTATTGTAGTAGTTCCCTTCGTTTGATTTTGTATCGAGTTGGATTGTTGCAACATTATGGTCGCCGACTTGATAATAATCGTCGCCAAGTAGATCGCCACCAAGCCCAAGGATACTCTTCATCGCTTTGAGATATTCTTCGATTTGGTCATTTGCTAGAGCGTTATCAGTAGTGCTAACTGCGATATTGACTGTATCGTTGTCGTTTGTATAGACAGCATTGGGTGCCTCACTGCCATACTTTTCTTTGATCTCTTTTTCTTCCATAGCCTTGTAGCTAGTCGGGATCTTAATACGGAATTTGTCATCATTAAAGCCAACATAGGCAGTTTCGATTTTCTCACCTTTGCTGGTTTCGACATAGACAGAGTTAGTATTTTTATTAATAACACAGACGACGATTGCCGTAACGACAGCTGCGAGTGCTAGTAAGCTGATAATCCAAAGTACAACTTTTGCGAAGCCGCTCTTTTTGACTGGTTGCGACTTGCTAGTGGTAGCCGTAGTGGTTGGTTTGCTGGCAGCGGCGGTTGCTTTAGTAGTTTTAGTTGTTTTTGTTGCGGTTGCTTTTTGCACTGGCTTAGTAGTTTTGGTAGTTTTCTTGTCCGTTTTGGCGGTCTTAGTTGCCTTACCGGAGCTCGCAGTTTTGTGTGCTTTAGTTTCAGCCACAATTCCTCCTTAGTGGTTTTATATTATTCATAACCATTATACAACGATTCATTAATTTTGTGTTAAGTTTGTTTTTAGGAAGCAAAAGTCGTAGTCCAATAAACAGACTACGACTTTGCAGGGGCTTACGGATTTTTTATTTATTTTTCCTTATAGATTTTCAATAAGCTGCCAAGGCTCATTTTAGTGCCATAGTTAAGAATAGCGTTGCTATAGATTTTGATGGCGATATGGGCAATAATGACGCAGGCAACAATAAGGATAGCGATTGAGAGCGTAACTTCCCAGGCGCTAGCGATTCCCATCATAACGCGTAATGGCATGCAGAATGGTGATGAGATTGGTAGGAGCGCGGCAATGAAATTAAGATCGCCAGTCGGGTCGCTGAGAGTGAAATAAGAGAGGTAGAAGCCAATCATGGTAATAAAAGCAATTGGCATATTGGCGGATTGAACATCTTCGGGCTTGCTAACAGTGGAGCCAGTTAAAGCGTAAAGTAGTGCGTACATGAAATATCCAAGAATAAAATAAACAATCATAATGATAGCGAGGAGTGGCGTGAAAGTAGATAGGTCGAACATCGCATTAAGCAAAGTTGGATCAAGGAAAGTATAGGCACTAATGAGTGCGACAATAGCAAAAAGAAGAATTTGTATTAACCCAACAAGACCGATACCGATGGTTTTACCAAGAATGATAGTACGAGGCGTTGTTGATGTAACCAAGGTTTCCATGATTTTGGAAGTTTTTTCAACGGTGATAGAGATTGAGACTTGGTAGGCGCAAAAATAAATCGCAAAGAAGAGGATGCAGGAAAGTATCATCATGACGAAGATATTGCCGCCAACTTCTTGCGTATCGACCTGCGAGGTTGTGACGCGAAAACTTGGTAGGATTTGCTGGGTTTGGGTTGGAGTGAGATTTAGCTTGTTGACTTGGTTGGCGGTATATTGATAAATGAAGGCATCAAGCAACTTGGTCGGCATTTCGCTAGCGGCGACCATGTTTTTGACAAGGTAATGTAGATGTGGAGATCCGCTGTCGGTGCGGGAGATGTAAATAGCGGCGCTAATTTCATCATTCATTATTTTTTCTTCGATAGCCTCAGTGCTTTCTGTGCTAAGTTCAAGATCGTCATATTCTGGGATTTTACCTTCAAAAACATTGTCGTGATCGAGTACGAGAATGGTGTCAGATGAAGGCCCCTCGTTAGTAAACGAATTGAGGAAGTTGGGGATATTAAAACCAAGAATGATGAGGATGGTGATGATAGCGGTAGAAATGCGAAAAGATTTACGACCAAGAATGTCGCGCATAGTAAATTTGATAACAGTAAGAATGTCGTGGAAGTTACGAGTTTGCATTTGTGGCTCCTACTTTTTCGATGAAAATATCGTTTAGAGTTGGTTTCATAATTTCGAATCGGTCGATCGTGATATGGTCTGCGACGAGCTGTTCGAGCAGCTCGCGTGCTGCATTCTCGTGCTTAATCTTGATAGTATATTGGTGGTCTTTCTCGTTTTCGACCGCTAATTTGGCTTGTTTTAGATACTTTGTAATATCACTCGTCGTATCAATGACGACGCGGTTAGCGGGATAAGCGGCTTTGATGTCTTTTAGATTGCCTTGGAGGACGGTTTTGCCGCGATTAAGAATGAGGATGTCAGTACAGAATTCCTCAATTGTAGGCATTTGGTGGGCGGACATAATGATGTATTTACCATGACGAACTAAGTCGATGATGATATTTTTCAGAATTTCGGTATTGACCGGATCGAGCCCGCTAAATGGTTCGTCGAGCACGACGAGGTCAGGATTATGAATGATTGCGGTCATGAACTGGATTTTTTGTTGATTGCCTTTGGACAGCTTTTCGGCTGGCATTTCGAGATATTCTTCGACTTTAAGAACTTTAGCCCATTTGCGAATTGATTTGTCGGCGGTAACTTTGTCCATACCTTTCAGCTCGGCGAAATACATGAGCTGGTCGTAAATTTTAATTTTCGGGTAGACGCCGCGTTCTTCTGGTAGATAACCAAAATTGACACTCTTGCGGTCGACCGCTTGTCCGTTCCAAGTGATTTCTCCGCTATCCTTTTTAAGAATACCGAGAATCATACGGATGGTAGTAGTCTTGCCAGCGCCGTTGGTGCCGAGTAACCCGTAAACGCTAGGCTTGGTCAGCTCGAGCGAGATTTTGTCGACAACTTTTTTGCCGGCAAAGGTTTTGGATACATTTTTGAGGATTAAACCTTGCATAATTTTTCCTATTTTATAATGATTTTATTATATCACGGGGGGGGGTGCAATTTACAAGGTATTAATCTAGATTAATACCACGACGTAAAAGTTTCTGATCGACAAAGTATAGGGCGACAAGATAGCAGGAATATGTGGCGCCAATGTAGATGAGGGTGCGAGCCATATAGCTCAGGTCGGGGTTATAACCAGGTGTGGAATGTGGCATACCGTCGAAGAGCTGGATGATACTTTTATCAAAGAAGTTGCCAATAAGTGTAATGACGCCAATTAGAACAACGCTCCCGGCCATGTAAAATAAGAGTCCAAAGAGTAGCGAAGACCCTTTGCCGCGGCGCTGTTTGATAATCATGCCGGTGATCCCGCAGAGCGTAATAAAAGCGAACTCGGCGAAAATGATGAAGACGAAGCTAAGATAGAAACCGAAACTACGCGGTTCAACATAATAATAATCACCGATGCAGTGGCTGCAACCTCCAACGAGACCAAAGGACTCGAGCACCCGAGCGCCGTCTTGGGTTAAGGAGAGCAAGAGGCAGTTTAGTACGAGGATGGTGATGACGCCAATAAAAGTAATAGCAATACTGCAAATTTCGGCGTTCCAGAGCGTCTGACGGGCGACGGGCAAAGTATGCGTAAGATAGGCGCGGTCGCTATAAAAATATGTTTTGAATTGGTGCCAAATAGCCCTAACGGTAGCGGCGAGAAGCAATATCATCGAACAATTAGTGGCGAAGTTAAAGAACCCGTGGAGAAATTCTTGGATTTTAGATGGCCCTATGATGTCGGTAATAAGACGAGAACCATCCTCCAAAGTTTCGTAGACATATTCTAGGGTATAGTCGGTGATATTAAAAAGAATAACACTAACAAAAAGTGCGACAACGAAGGGTAGAATACTTTTGAAGATAGGTTTGAGGTTGTGTTTGATAAGCTTGGCGAGCATAGAAAGTTCCTTAATTATTAGTATTTACGTTAGCTTTGAAAGTTTGGCGGAAAATTTTGTCGATCGACGTGTTGTGCTCTTTGCGAAGCTTGTCAGCGTCACCGGTGAGGAAAATTTTGCCTTCATCAATAAAAATAACTTCGTCAAGAATCCGCTCGATGTCGGCGATGAGATGGGTTGAGATAATGACGCTCGCGCCTTCGCTGAAATTTGAAAGAATAGTGTCGAGGATATAGTCTCGAGTGGCTGGGTCGACGCCGCCTAATGGTTCGTCGAGAATGTAGAGTTCGGCATTGCGACTCATGACGAGGATGAGCTGCAATTTTTCTTGCATACCTTTGCTCATTTTGGAGACTTTTTGAGAGGGATCGAGGTTTAGTTCTTTGACTAATTTTTTGGCTTTTGCGGTATCAAAATTACGATAAAACTCAGCGAAGAATTTGATTGTTTGTTCGACAGTCAGCTGTTTATCGAGATAGGTGCGTTCGGGGAGGTAGGCAATAATTTCTTTGCTGTGGGCGCCGACCGTCTCACCATTAACAAAGATTTCGCCGGAAGTTGGCGCGAGGAGATCGTTGGTAAGTTTAATGAGTGTGGATTTTCCGGCACCGTTTCGACCGAGTAGGCCGATGATTTTGCCGTGAGGCAGTTTCAAATTAATATTATCGAGTATGAGTTTATCGCCATAGCTTTTACTAACATTGCGATATTCGAGGAGTGGAGTAGACATTTAATCCTTTCTTTTTAGGCTTTGTAAATATTCAATAATTTCAGTGCGTGAAATTCCAAGCTCCTGCATCTCAGACAGGAACTTTTGGATTTTTTCGCGAGCGAATTGCTGCTGTTGTTTGCGGAGAAACTCTTGATCGTCGGTGACGAATTTACCGTTGGTGCGTTCAGTAATGATGAGCCGTTTGTCTTCGAGCTCGGTGAGGGCGCGTTGCATAGTGTTGGGGTTAACTTTGGCGATACTAGCGAGGTCGCGGACAGATGGTAGACGTTCTCCGGGCGGGAAATGCCCCGTGACAATATACAGCTCGAGATGTTCGACGAGTTGAATATAGATGGGTCGTTCGTCATCAAAGTGAAAATCCATAGGCTATATCATTGTATTAATTTATTAATACAATGATATAGTTTGCGAGCCTCAAAGTCAAGTAGGTTTTTCGGGAGAATGTGTACGGTGCTGAGCAAATTTTTTTGGAACCGTCAAAATTAGTAAAATACTTTGATAAAAAACGAATTATTTTAAAAATAATAAAAAAATTTTGAAGGAAAAATACTTGCAAAATTTGTAAAAAATAATTTAAAAATTTTTTCCACTAATTTTGGGTCTTTTTTGTCCAAAAACTATAAAAATACTTTTGTGTTGGTATGTTATAATTGAATACAAGAAATATAGCTATAATATGTCAGTTTTACCTCTGTAAAGTAGAGAAAAATTTAAAAACAAAAAGGAGTATAAAATGAATTTTTGGTTGGTGGTAGGTCTGGAAACGGTGGCGATTTCGATAATAGGTTCGGTTTTGCATTTTACGTACGCATGGAGCGGCAAAAATAAGTTTGTTGCGATCTTTTCGGCTGTAAACGAAAGTACATGGGAGCATATCAAGCTCGCTTTGTCGGGCATATTTTGCTGCACGTTGGTTGATGTATGGTTTTTGGGCGATAATCCGAATTATTGGGTTGCGCGAAGCGTCTCGTTTGTAGTGCCAGTGTTAGTAATCCCGGCAATCTTCTATACTTATACGAGTTGGACAAAACGGCCGATTCTACCAGTCGATATTTCTTCGTTTGTCGTGGCAGCCCTGCTGTGTAGTTTGGCTTTTGCGGGTGTTTTGGTTTTACCGCCAATTGGTGAAATGGGTGGGATTGTTAGTATCGTAATTAGTGTGACTATTATTGCAATGTATTTACTGTTGACGAAGTTCCCGCTACACATGTTTTTATTTCGTGATCCTATCACTGGCAAATATGGCTACGATGAGCATAACGAGCGGCGTAAGATTAGCCAAAGAAAAACTCGCAAAAGGTCCTAATAAAAATATCTCCGGTATGTGCCGGAGATATTTCGTGGGATAGCTAGATTACTTGTCCCAATTAAAACCTTCACCAAAATGTCCGTAACGAGCGGTTGGCTCGTAGATTGGCTGGAGCAGGTTCAGATGCTCAATGATACCACGTGGCGTAAGGTCGTAGCCTTCGATTTGCTCAGACTTGCCGTCGATTACGACGGTGCGTTCGAGCGGCTCGGCGTAGCCAATCGCGTAGGCGAGACGGACAAAGACCTCGTGTGCGTGGCGGTCTTTGAGATAGTCGACGGCGATACGACGAGCCATGTAGGCAGCAGAACGATCGACTTTGCTTGGATCTTTGCCAGAAAAACAGCCACCACCAATTGGAATACGCGGACCGTAATTATCGACAATAAGTTTGCGTCCGGTGAGGCCGGTATCAGCCTCGAAGCCGCCTTGGTTCCAATCTCCGGCTGGGTTAAGGTGTAATTCAGGCTTGCCTTTTAGCTGGTGCGTAGCGATAAATTCCTCGACGAGCGCGCGAAGCTCATCGGTGGGAACATTTTGAAAGCTGGCTACGATTGACTCGACGGTAAAATCGTCGGGTGCGTTATAGCGGATAGTGACTTGGGTTTTACCATCGTAAGGATGCTTTGCGTAGATGTGTTGATTGAGTCGGCGCGATAAAACGACTTCGACCGGCAGGAGCTCGGGAGTTTCGTCACAAGCGTAGCCGATCATAATTCCCTGGTCGCCAGCGCCGCCAGTATCGACGCCTTGGGCGATTTCGGAGCTTTGTTCAACGAGGTTTGTTGTGATCTGCATGCTGTCGCCGGCGAGATGATGGACGATCGCTGGAATGTCGATATTGCTCGCGGTGGACGTAACTTCGCCAGTAACAAAAACTTGGCTATGCCCGCCGCAGACCTCGACGGCGACACGAGATTTTGGATCCTGAGCAAGGTATGCATCGAGGATAGCGTCAGAAATCTGATCGCAAAGTTTGTCTGGATGCCCCGGCGAGACGCTCTCGGCGGTGCGAAAAGTTGAATAGTTTTCCATAATCTTAGTATAGCATGTGATATACTTATGGTATGAAGATTGCGATTTTTACAGACATCTATGCGCCATGGGGTAATGGCGGAATCGCTTCCTCGATTCGTGCGCAAAAATCAGAGCTAGAAAAGATGGGGCACGAAGTTGTGTTGTTTTGTCCGGGTTTCGATGCGAAGGAAAAAGGGGTCGTGAATGTGCCGAGTCATAAATACATTCGAATCAGTGATTCAGTAGTTGCGATGCGGCCAAGTGTGGTCGAAGCTTTTGTACTGGAGAAGTTTCCTAATTTTGGCGATTTTGATGTGGTACACGTACATTATGAGGCGAGTTGTAGTATCGCCGGTGTACGCTTGGCGGAGAAGTTCAATGTGCCGCTGGTGCAGACTCAGCATGGTCGTGAGGATGTGGCGATATCGGTAAACATGCCACACCCGATTAAACTTTTGACGGCGACTGTGCTAAATTTTGCGCATGGGCGTTGTTTGTCGCATACGATGAAAGTGAAACGTGATCATTATCAAGCGCCAACCTTTACGCGGGCGAAGATGTGGAGTTTGGTAGTTAATCATGCTGAACACGCGGACGTGGTGGTTACGCCGTCGAATCATTTTGCTCAGAAGATTGAGCATTATGGTGTGACGCGACCGATTATGGTAGTGTCGAATGGAATTTCACAAGAGCTGGTGGATGATAAGTTTGCTGCGCGCAAAATGCAAGAGGGCGACGTCTTAAAAATGATTTGGAACTGTCGCGTGTCTAAAGAAAAACGGATTATGCCGTTGCTTCGCGCACTAAAGATGCTAAAGCGACCATATGTTCTGCACGTTTATGGTGATGGAAATACTTTGAAACGAGCGGAAAAATATGCGAAGAAGCATAATCTAAAAGTGAAGTTTTATGGTGAGACGGATAGAAAGAAAATTATAAAACGGATGGCGGAAGCACATTTAGGAGTGACGGTGTCATATAATTTCGATGTACAACCGATGACTTTGCTGGAAGCGGAGGCAACAGGGTTGCCAGTGTTTTTCTGTGATCCATGTATGATGGAAATTGTTCCGCAGGGTAGTTTTGTGATTGCTGGTGGTCCGGAGGCGGAGGCGATGGCGATGGCGCTTGAAGACATGCCGGCGGAGCGAGTGACCGAGATGAGCAGAATTATGCTCGCGAGCCGGAAGAATGTTTTACAAAAGACACAGATAAAACGATTGATAGAAGTTTACAAGACGGCGATCGAGCTTAAGAAGACAAAATCGAAATAAAAAGAAAACGGCCCTCATTGGAGGGTCGTTTTTTGCTAAGGAGCAAGGGCGACTTCTACTGATGGGCTAGCGGTGTTTTTTACGCTTGGAGCGCTGACGGCGCAGAAAAACAAGAAAAGTCTCGTTTGATTCGGTGAGCCGATCCCATTTCAGGATCATTAGTGCAACACCGCTTATGACGCCAATCAAACAGAGCGTGAGCTTGAGCCAGGACGGCCAGCTAGTGCAGAAAATGAGCTCAGTGATGCCAATCGTGATGCCTAGCAGGTAGACATAGCGTCGGCGTCGGATGAGCGTGCGGCGTTGCTCGTAGTTGAGCGGTAGCTGGAATCGTAGGCACTTGATGCAGGCTTCGATCCAGATACAGAACACGATGATGACAACGCTGCCGAAAAGCGTCAGGTAGCGAACGATCGGGGTGTCCTGCGTGAGCAGATAGACGGCGAGCGCGCCAATGAGCAAGATGTCGCTTGTGTGCTCGATGCACTGCACTACTCGCGGAATGCGCCACCAGTATGGTGGATCCATAGGTGGGTAGGGCCAGCGTCGAGCGGCAATGCCGTCAAAAGCGTCGCACAACTGCCCTGCTATAAAGACCCAGATAACCACATCTGCTGGTGTCCCCAGTATAGTCATTGCTATTAAGGTGAGCCCCATAACGATCTCAGTGAGGCTAAGAACATCGGCAATGAAATATTTTTTCATATCCTTCCCTCCTTCGTGAATGCCGAATACTATCATTTTACCATAGAAGTGAAGAAAATGCAAGGATGAAGAAGGAGATTGCTGATCCTGTGCAATATCAGCTCTAGTGAATGAGGATCTAGCGCATAAGGACAGCAGCAGTAGTAGCTTCGAGACCTTTGTTGGGATTAAATAAGTTGAGGGCGGCAATACGCGCGGCGAGTTGTCCAGACCAAAGCGAAATCGGCGAATATTCGGTGTCGACGATATGCGTAGAGGTCACTTTACCGTGGCTCGCAACAATAACGTTATCTTGATGGAAAGTTAGAATGGTAGTGGGATAGGTTAAAGTAAATTTGTGAAGTGTCTCAATGACGGAAATGAGTGGTTGTGATAATAAGATCATTTTAGGATAGTAGACGGCACGAAAAACTTTTTGAAGTTGCACCATTGAAGCGACTAGGAATAGCTGCGGATGAGCGAGGATTTGTCCAGCGGTGGGCGCGAGTAAATCTACAGTGTCGCGAGTGAGCAATAACGGATGAACGGTATCCTTGTTAAGGGTACGAGCAATAGCGTCCGTAATGGCGATAGCGGTGGCGGAATTTTTTGAGAGGTCGCCAGCGATTAGACTAAAATTGGCAGTTTCAAAAAAACGGTTGAGTTCTCCGGATTTTGCGAAGGAGCCACTATTGGTTGAGGGGGCAAAGTATAAGTTTCCGAGTGGTGGAAGTTGACTACGTAGAACGTCTGGTAGTATGGTAGAAACACTCTTAAACGGAAAGTTATTGTTAAGGAATTCTGAAATGCGGACAATAGCAGAAAAGTTTTGGTTGTTGCCGCCAATAACAGTGATATTGCCAGTTTTTTGTTCGGGGATATTCCAAATTAAGTCATCAAAGAGTGGTTTAGATTGTTTTTGCCAGTAGGATAGATCGGAACTGATTGCTGCGAAAGCCATAGATTAAAACTCCAATTCGATTGAGATTGGGCAGTGGTCGGAGCCGAGGATTTTTTCATGAATCTCGGCAGTTTTAAGGTAAGGAAGAAGCGACTTTGAGATAAAGAAATAATCGATTCGCCAACCAACATTGTTAGCGCGGGCGTGCCCCCAGTGTGACCACCAAGTATAGCGCTGAGTGTCAGGGTGAAGTATGCGAAAAGTGTCAACGAACTCGGCGGCAAGTAGATTGGTGATTCCCCGGCGTTCTTCAGTGGTGAAACCGGCGTTATGGGTATTTTGTTTAGGGCGGGCAAGGTCGATTTCGGTATGGGCAGCGTTGAAATCGCCACAGACGACGACCGGTTTTTTCTGTTCTAATTCTTTTAAATACTGTAGTAGGGCTGGGTCCCAAATCTTTTCTCGGACGGGAAGGCGAGACAAGTCCGGTTTACTGTTCGGGACATAGACGTTAATAAGATAAAAACGCGGGTACTCGGCGGTCTGAATACGGCCTTCAGTAAGCGGGTTACCATGCGCGCAATTACTCCATGGGAAATTTTTTTGAACATTGGTTGAAAAACCGTTGGATTCATTAAGTGGTGGTATTCTACTGAAAATTGCCGTACCGGAGTATCCTGGACGTTCGGCACTATTCCATAGTTCGGCGTATTCTGGCAGGTCGACCTCAGCTTGGCCAGGTTTGGCCTTAGTCTCCTGGAGACAAAAAATGTCAGGATATTCTGAATCAACGAAGGCTTGAAAAGTACCGCGCCGAAGTCCGGCACGAAGACCATTTACGTTCCAAGAATATATTCGCATACTACTTCCCAAATTGTTGTAAAAATTACAACGTTTAATATTTACCTCGATTGAGATCGCGTTTTTTGATAGTTTCGCGCTTGTCGTACTTCTTCTTTCCCTTACCAGTGGCGATGACGAGTTTGATGTGGCGACCGCCCGCAAGCAGACGAACTGGTACGAGTTGATAGCCGTCTTGGCGAGCACGAAGAAGGCTACTGATTTGGCGTTTTGTAGCTAGGAGCTTGATGTTTTGGGCTGTGTCGGCGCCAAGTGTAAGGTTGTTTAGCCATAATTCCCTATTTTTGATTACAACAAAGGAACCTTTGAGCTGGACGTGATGATCGCGAATAAGTCGTACTTCTGGGCCAGTGAGAACCATGCCGCAGGAGAGCTCTTCGTCGAGCTGATAATCGAAATGTGCACGACGGTTAACAGTGACGGAATTGTTGGCTCCCTTTGGCTTTTTCATGTTTATATTATAGCATGGGCCTTTGACTCATACTGTAATTTCGTCGCGCTTGGAGGAATATTAGATAACGCTCTTCGCTCACTGTTTCCTGTTACGGTGCAAATAACCTGAGGTTAGATACGACGAAATATGCTATAATATGAGTGAACATGCGTATTGCAATTACCTCGGATTTATATTACCCAATGACAAATGGTGTGGCGGTTTTTGCCCATAATTTGGCGAAGGGTTTGGCTAAGCAAGGACATGAGGTAATGGTGATTTGCCCAAGTTTTACCGGAAAGCGGCATCGCACAAAAAAAGATGGAGTAACGACGGTCTATCTGCGTTCAATTCGATTTCCGTTTTATCCGGATCAGATTAATGATGTGCCAGAAAATAAGAAGATTTTGAGTGTAAAGCTGCCGCGATTAGCTTATCGGCATGGACTTTGGATTACAGTAGACCCATATCCGGAGCTGAAGAAAGCTTTGAATAAATTTCATCCGGACGTGATTCACAACCAAACAGCAGAAATGATTGCGATTGCGGCAATGCGCTATGTTAAGAAGTATGATATCCCGCTAGTAAGCACTGGCCATGCGTACCCGGATAATTTGACTAGCCAAGTGAAGCTACTAAAACCAATCAAGAGACCACTCGATGCGATATTGAGAATGTATATGGCGAGTTTCTTGAAACATTCGGAATATGCTACGATGCCGACTGAAATGGCAATTGATGACTTGGTGCCAAAAAATCGGCGACATTTTGATGTAACCGTAGAGCCTTTATCGAATGGAGTGGATCTAGCACAGTTCACTCCAGGTAAAGCAAAAACGAAAATTTTAAAAAAGTATCATCTTGAGCCGAAAAAACCACGAGTATTGTATGTAGGACGGGTGGATCCGGAAAAAAGCATTAGTAATGTTGTGTCGGCGTTTGCAGGAGTTTTAGAAAAGGTGCCTGAAGCGGAGCTAGTGATTGTGGGGGATGGGACCGATCGCCAACATTTGGTTGACTTAGTAAAAGCTTTAGGAATAGAGAAAAACGTAAAGTTTCCTGGCCGAATAATGTCGTTGGATATTATAGATATCTACCGCTCTGCAACATTGTTTGCGACGGCGAGTGAGACAGAGACGCAAGGGATTGTTTTGATTGAGGCAGCAGCGACAGGGTTGCCGCTAGTGGCGGTGGATGCGGGAGCAGTGCGCGAACTTTGTCAAAATCGGAAGAATGGGATACTTTGTAACCCGCGACAGACCGAAGAAATGACCAAGGCATTTGTGAAGATTTTGACTGATGAAAAGATTCAGGAGAAATATGGTGCTAAAAGTCTCGAAATTGCAAAAAAACATGATCTAAATCGCACTTTACGGCGTTTTGTGGAAATTTACGAAGAAGCTATTCGGCTAAAGGGTAAAGAATTGCCTAAAAAACGCTGGTTTTGGCGCCGTAGGTCCTAAGGGATGGTGCTTGACATTTTGTAGTAAGTATGCTACAATGAAGGGAGAGAGGCGGTATTTTTCTTGGTGGGTCGCGGTGGCGAAGGGGCACTGTTCTGGAACATTTTGAGAGGAGAGGATAAGGCACGAAATATTCATAATTAGGGGGTATGTTTGTTGGAAAAGCCAAGGCGAGAGTTAAAGCGAAAACGAAAAAGGGGGCGAAGGTGGGTGACGATTCTGCTGTTGTTAGAATTGCTCAACATCGTGACGTTCAACTGGATGCGCGCGCAGAGCGCGAGCAAATGTGCTGATCTGGTCGTTTTGAAAGAGGATCCGTGCTCTAGTGTTGTCAACTATGTGATAGCTGGACTTCTGAATCAAGCTGATACGGTCTTCCATGCCTATAAGGATGATTTCGAGGGTACGGTGATTGCCGTGAATTTTAGAAGTACTGGTTGGGAACCACGACGAGCGGCTGAGAGTATTCGGATAGATATTGCATTGCGCTGCTTGGACCGTGGGCTGAATAACTCAGTAGGAACATCAAGTGATCGTCCAGAAGTCCGTATTTGGGCAGTATCGGTAGGTGGTCAAGTAGCCAATTGGGTAGACACTCTAGCGTCGGCGGGTACTGTGAAGGTTGTTTTGATTAATCCTTGCACATCACCAATCTGTTTGAAGCCAAATTTTCAGGGCTATGAAACTTTGGCGCAGGGTTTATGCACAATTTTAGGTGAGCATTTGTTGGGTTGGGTTAGCTTGTTGCCGATTATTCCAATGTCGGGCGTAGATACGACAGCACCGGGACGAAATTGGGAATACTCACCGATTCTTTTGGCGGACCAATTAGTAGCTATTACAGCTGGTCGTCAACCAGTCAGTGCGCCGAGGGCGGATGTCGTAATCTTAAGCGAACGCGATCAGTTTTTGGATAACCAGATGATCAGAAAACTGTATATGCTAACGCCGGACAATTACATTATTACTATTGATGCTGACCATGCCGGTACAGCAGTTTACGCCGATCAATACCGTGTTGCGTTTAGGCGTGCGACCGAGATTTTGTCCGTTGACGGTTAAAAGCCATAAACCCCCTCTCTACCGACAAACGGTCCCGGTTTGAGTCGGGGCCGTTTTTCTTAAGGAGAGATTATGGAAGTTAATCTTTTGTAAGGAATTTGATAATGGCTTCGGCAGTTTCGGCAGGTTTCTCGTAGTTATGAAGGTGGCCCGAGCCGGGGATGAAAACTAGTTCGGCTTGAAGAGCTTTAGCGAGAGTGGTGGTATTGCGTTTGCTAACTAGCCGGTCTTGGTCGCCAGCAAGTAGAAGAATTTTTTGACGAGGCGAGAAATCGGAGACGGCGGAACGGGCTGAGAAATAGGTAGCTTTAGCCATGGCGCGGCGACTGGGCGGGTGGTCGGCGCTACAGAGGTTAGTAGTATCAAGAGTTTGACGAAAGAGCGCGCGATTATTTGGCACAAAGAGAAAACGCGTCGTAATATAGTCGACAACGCGACGTGGCACTACCGAGGAGAGTGGCGCAACGAGCGTGAAGGGCTTGGCAGTCTTGACTGAGATTGGAGACATGAGCACGAGCTTATGGTTGATTTTTTCGGGATAATTTGCGCCAGTGGCGGCGGCGATGATTGATCCCATCGAGTGCCCGATAAGTATGGGACGATTAAGATGATGCTCATCAATATAATCGGCAATGTATTTGGCATAGCTGTCTGCAGTATAGCTAGTCAACATCGTTGCACCGCCGAATGGTGGAATTGCTGGCACATGTACGGCGTAGCCAGCTTTTTCAAGATGCTTGCTGATTGCTTGTAGTCCGATTGGCGAGCCACGGAAGCCATGGATTAGAATCAGGTCTGGCTTTTTGCTGGACAAAGAACCAGTTGACGCGTCGAATTTGGACTCATTCATGCTTCTGAATCAATTGAGCCCCTAGGCGACCTTATTATTTGTAGAATTTTCGAGTTCAGCGAGAGCTTGCTTAATTGCGGGGCGGTCAAAACCAACAATACGTTTTTCGCCGATTTCGGTAACCGGAACGACGTTGATATCAGGCATGCTAGTTGCATCAACTTCTTGATAAGGGATATTCTGCTTCTCGAGCCAGTCCATAAGGGCATGGCAATAAGGGCAGGTTTGAGTAGTATAGACTTTAATCATATATCTATTATACCATGTAAATAGCCTCTAGCCTTGCTATGTGCATGTATTTTCTAGGGCTGTGTTTGAAGGAGCTAGATCTATTTTCTATTGTTTCTTAGCCGCTTCAAGCTGGGGATCACGATTATGGTTGATATCATCGTAGGTGCGTTCTACTTCGATATCAGGTTTAATTCCCTCACCGTTAATGGTTTGGCCACTCGGAGTGTACCAGCTAGCAGTAGTAACCTTAAGCATGGTTCCGCCGGATAAATCAAGAAGAGTTTGGACGACACCCTTACCATAAGTAGTCTCGCCAATGATAGTGGCTTTATTGTAATCTTTGAGTGCGCCGGCAACAATTTCGGAAGCTGAAGCCGTGCTTCCATCTACCAGCACAATGGTCTCCATGTCGGCGAGCTTAGCTTGATTACGGTTAGCGTAGGTAGTGTTGACGGTACGGCCGTTACTTTTTTGGACGAGAACTACTTCACCGTTAACCCATAGCGAAAGCAAATCTTTGGCAGCGGAGACATAACCACCGCCGTTACCACGTAGATCAAGAATAACTTTTTTGATTCCCTTATTGGCGAATTCTTTATTGACAATATTCTGAACAAGCGTGCCGGTGTCGGTATCAAAGCGCGTTACTGTAATAATGGCGGTTGAGCCTTCGTAGTCAACATAGGCAGAAACGTTATTGATCGTTTCGCGTGTGAGAGTAAATTCTTTTTCTTCGCCGTCACGTACGACGGTAAGCTTTACGGAAGTACCAGCATCGCCACGAAGTTTGGAAGAAATATAATCGGATGTTTTGTCGTAAACTTCTTCGCCATCAATTTTGTAGATAATGTCGCCAGCCTTTACTCCGGCTTTTCCGGCTGGATTGTCGGGCAGAGTACGAAGAATCCGAACATAGCCGTCACGAAGAGCCATTTCTACGCCAATCCCGGCGCCAATATCACCGTGAAGCAGAGCTTCGTATTCTTTAGCTTCTTCGCGAGTCATGTAGGCAGTATAGATATCACCAACGGCTTCAGCCATGCCTTTTTTTGCGCCTTCAACGAGCGCTAAGCGATCAATGTCGCCGTCGTAATTATTCACTAGTGCCGAGTAAACTTCGTCCAGCGAAGACCAGTCGTTGGTATGCTTTGTTTGAAAGCCAAGGTAGGGTAAGAAATTGGCTGCAAAATTACTCCAGTTTATACCAACAAAAATACCAATAGCTAAGGTGGCGACAGCGCCAATAATTGCACCACCCAGGCTGACTTTTCGTTCTTCCCAAGTTTTTACCATAGGACTATTTTAGCATAAGTTTTAGGTGGTTAATGTTGTAAAAAACACAACATTAACTAAACTTAGCCTATTTTAAGTCTTTATAGACCTACCATAAACGCTGATCGAGATGAATATAACGGTAAAGCGAAGGATTAACATTGTAGCGGGCACCAAAGTCGCCAGGGAGACCGCTCTTTGAGCTGGCATAATTGTTATACTCGGTGAGATTGATGGTGCCGTTAGCATTTACGCTTTCGACCCACATAACATGACCGTAAGCTCCGGTTGTGTTGTACGCGATAGTATGCACTGCGGGTTTGTCGTCTACGACATAACCTTGACGTTGGGCGGAATAGCCCCAGTCACGAGCGTTGCCCCATGATGAGATGTAAATGCCATAATACTCTTGAGCTTTCCAACCGGCATAACTCGTACATTGGCAGACATATCCACCGACCACAATGTAGCCAACGTTATCTTGTGGACAGCGATTAGCCCAAGGATAGGAGTTGTATCCTTCGCCAACAACGCCGGAGCTATTGTAACGGGCGATTTCAGCGGCGATTTCACGTTGCATAATTTCGCGAGCCTCAAATGAATCCCGTTCATAAGCATCGGAATCATTTTCGTATTTAGAGATAAGTGCAGCTTGTTCGTTACGACGAGCGGTAATTTGGTCGCGGCTGATTTCGGAACTAGCAATGAGAGCGTCGACGCTTTCTTTTTGTTTTTCTAGTTCCTCTTTCAATAGGCGGATTGCCTTGGCAGAAGTAGTGATTTGATTTTGGGCATTACTTTGACGAGACTGCTTTTCAGCGAAATCACCGAGTGACTGGCTGCTAGCTAGCATCGTGATCGGGTCGACTTCTGGCTCAAAGTGCATGTCGACAAGTAGTTTTGCGAGTGCGACTTGCTGAGAATTCAGTTTTTCAGTATTAAGAATGATTTGCTCGTTTAAGTCATTTGCGATAGCTTGATTACGGGCAATTTCGTCTTCAAGAGCGACAATTTCCGCATTGAGGCGTGCAACTTCTCCTTCAAGAGTTTTGGCACTAGCGGCAAGCTCCTTGGCGCGGGCTTCGGAAGCGCTGGCGCGGTCGGCGGCCTCGCGACAAACCTGTGTTACGCAACCGGCCGGGTAAGCGGCCTGGGCTGGTTCGGAGTCGTTTAGAAACACTGTTTCTGTGGCCAAAAAAGTTAGTGCGACGGCGAAAATTGCGATAGTCTTGCGGAGTCCAATAGTTTTGTGTTTTTGCTTAGTCATACATCTATTATATATCACGTTTATGCTTAAAAGTAAATAAGAAAGAGCAACTTAGGCTTGTTTGAGGTATTTTTGCATAGCGAGACGAGCGGAAATGTCGCCAATAATAATACCGATAGCGATTGTAGCGAGATATACTATCACGAGGCGCCCAGTATTCATATAGAGATCAACTGTGGCTATGTCGATATTCTTTGCGATAAGCCAAGGTGCAAGTAGACGGAAAATAGCATATGCAGCAGTGCTGGCGAGGACGCCAGAGACTACACCGGAAATCTCAGCTTCAACCAAGAATGGTCCCCGAATAAAGCTAGTGTCGGCTCCAACGAGCTTCATCATGTAAATCTCTTCACGGCGAGAGAAGATTGCCATGCGAATAGTGTTAAAGATCATTAAGATAGAAATAACCAGGAAAATTGCGCCAAGGATGATGCCGCCGTTTTTGGCCAAGTTAGCCCAAGAACTAATAGTAGCGATTGCGTCGCGATTTTCGTCATAGGATTGTTCTTTTTCGGGATCGAT
>CANEKB010000004.1 GCA_947427985.1 uncultured Candidatus Saccharibacteria bacterium | reverse complement strand
CGTTACTGGGGCTTTCCCCTCCGTTGTCTAGCCATAGAGTAATCAAGGGAGGATGAAACCCAAACCAGCGTAGTGTAGTATACTTATTTCTGCTTTGCCTTTGTGAGAGACTGAAAAAGCTGCTCTCTCAAAGAGAGCAGCTCCTCATGTACTTGAGCACACCTTAGCTGCAAGTGTCTTGAATCAAGAGCAAAGTAGAAATAAGAACAATACTACTACGCAATATCAGTTCTAGGCGCAATCGAAAGACTATACGGATCAGTCTCTTTAACGCCTGACACTACTTCAAAATACGCCGCCGCTCCCACCATTGCCGCATTATCCCCAGTCCATTTCAGCTCCGGGATAAACACCTTCACCCCGCCAAATCGCCCATCCTGAGCTTTTTCTTTCAAAGCTTGATTTGCGCTCACCCCGCCCGCCAATACTATCGATCTCGCCTCTGGATGTTCCTCTAACGCCTTGGCTACTTTTTCTAGCAAAATCTCACAAGCCGTCTCCTGGAACGACGCCGCAAAATCCGCCTTCTGTTGCTCCGACAAATGTTCTTTTAGCTCATACGACGGCGTCGTAATCGGCAAACCTAACTCATTTTGTACCGCCCGTAGTACCGCCGTCTTTAAGCCAGAGAACGAAAAGTCCAAACCGTCAACCTTGGGATGTGGCAATTTATATTTTCTAATATCTCCTTTTTCCGCACATTTCGCAATCGACGGTCCGCCCGGATAGGGAAGCCCCAAAATCTTCGCCACCTTATCAAAACACTCTCCTACCGCATCATCTCGCGTTGTCCCAATAATCTCAAATTGATTATGTTCGCTCATATAGATAATCTGTGTATGCCCACCCGATACCACCAACGCCAACAACGGAAACTCCGGTAAACAATCATCACCAGCATCACCTGAAAAATTACATCTTTGCGAAATAACGGAAGGGGAGCAGTTCGACCATTTTTTCGAAATCGTGGAGCTTGACTCCATAGGCTGAACCTGCTCAAAATCACGGCCCTCGCCAGGGGGATTCGATTTTGAGAGGTTCACCTTTGATTGAGAAAGAATGGTCGCGCTGCTCTTGTCTCTTAGCCAATTCGCATAAATATGTGATTTCAGGTGATGCGTAGCGTACAATGGCTTTCCCCAAAGAATCGCCAACATTCTTGCCGTTAGCGTCCCGATCAGCAATGACCCCATCAATCCCGGTGTATGCGTCACTGCGATCGCGTCGATATCATCCTTCGTCAAACCAGCATCATCCAACGCTTTATGCACCACTGGCAAAATCGCTTCTAGATGTGACCTCGCCGCCACTTCTGGAATCACCCCACCATACGCCGCAAAAATATCCACCTGCGACACCACTACGTTACTTAGAATCCTCGTTCCGTTTTCTACAACCGCTGCCGCCGTTTCGTCGCACGAACTCTCAATCGCCAAAATTATCATCTTATCTTTATCATATCATAATTACCATAAAATCGCCAGCCTCCCCAAATATCTTGCTTTTTTCTCCCTTGAAAAGTATAATAAAATTAGTTATCTCATCAAAAAAGGAGCTTCTTTTATGCAAAATGATCAAACCAACGCCTCAACTACCCCAAACCCAGCCCAACCAACCCAGCCAAGCTATGTTGTTCCTAAATCCTCCACAGTTGCTGGCATTCTTGGTATTTTCCTCGGCAGTTTTGGTGCTCACGATTGGTATCTTGGCGATAACAAGAAAGGCATTTTGCATGTTGCGCTTTTCGGTGGTGGCTTTATCATAACTATTATTGGCGCTCTTCTTGCCGCCATTACTGCTTCGATCCCTCTCATCGGTATTCTTTTTGGTTTAGTTGCAATGCTCGGTTATCTCGTCCTTCTCGGCAACTGTATCTGGGGGCTCATTGAAGGCATTATCATTCTCTCGCAAGGTGACGCTGGTCTCGCCGCCAAAGGCTACCCTATCGCCGTCCCGCAAGTTTACGTCCAGAACCCAACCACCAGTCAAACTGTCACCCAACCTACTCAACCAACCACTCCATCCGCCTCTACCACTAACGTCGCTTCACCTGAGACTTCTACTGCCAAGTCAACCGAAGCTAAAACCGAGGACAAGCCAGAAACCAAATCAGAAACCAAAGAAGCCAAGGTCGAGAAAAAGTCTGAATCCAAAAAATCTGAATAGTCGTCTCCTCACCTCGCCCCTCCCCGGAGGGGCTTTTCCGTGCCTGAACTCCTCAACCTTATCCCGCCTCAACACTCATGCTATAATATACTTATGATTAAATTTTCCGGCTCCCATCAAGACTTTGGCATCATTCACGGTCAATATCTCCGCGCCGCCCACCATAATTTCTACACCCGCTACAACCCCGCCACTCTCCGTCGCCAGCTTTCCATCTACCAAAAATTCTATCCCGAGCTTATTCTAGAAATCACCTCCGCCGCCAAAGTGATCGGCCTCGACCCAAACCTCCTCCTCTACGAAGACATAGCTTCCTTCGTCGATAACCAAAAGCGCCGCATCAACCAACGCACCCACGGCTGCACTATTTTTGCCGTTCACGAAAAAGGCAGAACTTTTGTTGGTCGTAATTACGATTGGAAACCGGCCGCCCGCGAATTCTTTGAGCAATACGACCTCAATTTTACCAACGGCTATCGCCATTTTCTTTTCTCTGACGAAGGAGTCTATGGTCGCCACCTCGGTAAAAATACTCGTAAACTCTACGCCGAAGACGCCGTCAATGAGCACGGCCTTTATGTTGGGCTTACTTATGCCCACATCGACAAATGGAGCTACGGTCTTTCACCATCTCATTTCATTCGCTATATTGCCGAACATTGCCGCACCACCCGCCAAGCTCTCAATGCTTTCAAACGAATCCCTTGTGCTATTCCAAAAAACTTTCTCATCGCCGACAGCAAGGGAGATCTCACCGTGGTTGAACATGCTGCTAAAAAGTTCGCTATTCTCCGTCCTGACGAATGGGGGACTACTCACCCCAACTCTAGCCAGCCTGGCGCGCCAAAACTCATCGTCCAGACGAATCATTGCCTCGCTCCCTCGCTTAAACCGCTTGACCGCGTTACTCGCGATAATCCTACCGCCAATACCTTCCTCCGCTACGAGGAAGCCAAACATCTTGTCGAAATACAACTCCCCGGATTCCAGTTCACCGATATTTGGCGTATTCTTCGTCGCTCACATTATGTTTACAGCGATGAAACCATTTGGTCGCTCGCGCTTGAGCTCTCCGAACCTCGCCTCAATCTCTATTACGACACAGCCCTCGGCCAAAAACAAGAAAAATTCAGCTTCTAACCTTCTTCATCCTCCCTTGATTACTCTATGGCTAGACAACGGAGGGGGAAGGGCCAAAACCTGAGGTTATTGTTTGATGGATTAAGATAATTGGAAGTTTCGCGATAATAAAGACCGTAGACGGTATTGGTGTCTGCAGTTGCTCCCCAATAGTCGGCTAATGCTCCGGGAAGATAAATGACATTAGCATTGCGATGAATAACGTGTCCGCTGCGGACGAGGTAACTCTTTTCTTCGTCCGCAGCGGTGATTCTGATATGCGAAATCACGGTGCCACGAACATTGTAGGAGTAAATGGATTTATATGGAGCTTAAGACCACGTTTGATGCTGACATTTGATGGTTATACTACAGCTCCTAACTATCAAGACGGCCTTTTCTGGGGCTTCTCCCTCCGTTGTCTAGCCATAGAGTAATCAATGGGAGGATGAAGAAAGAAAGATTAGGTTTTTCTAACCAAATGACAAAGAAGGGTATGAAGAAAGTAAATCATTTCTCTATTATCTGTACTCAAGAGAGACTAGAAGAACCGCTCTCTCAAGGAGAACGGTTCTCTATGTACTTGTGTGTATTTTAACTACAGATGTCTCGGTTTGAGTATAGATAATAGAGATAATGAAATACTTATATCCTTTTCTTCAAACTCTTCCTGATCACCTCTTTCGCCACCTTGATATCCTCGAAATCATGTGGCCCATCCGCCCTAAGAATCGTCTTCTCGTGTCCCTTGCCGAGAATCAACACCAAATCTCCTCGCCGCGCCATCCGAATCGCTTTTTCAATCGCTTTCCTCCGATCCAACTCAACAAAAAGATCCTTGTCCATTACTTTCCCAGCCTTCTCTGCCCCCACTACAAACATCCCCGCAATCTCTTTCGGATCCTCGTCGCGCGAGTCGTCTTCGGTAATAATCACGACATCACTATTCTTGCCCAAGATTTCTCCTCTTGGCTCTCTCGTCGAAGGGTCTCGTTGCCCAGCGCCACCGTGCAACGCAATTATTTTCCGCCCAGCTGTCGCTTTTCCCACACTCTCGAACACCTTTTCGAGAGCATCCGGCTGATGTGCATAGTCCACGATCACCTCATAATCTTGCCCTTCTCGGATCCGCGTCATTCGCCCTTCGACCTCCGTCAAAGCATAAATTCCTCGCTCAATTTGCTGCTTCGTCAGACCAACTTTCTTACCCACTGCCACCGCCGCCAGGGAATTATAAACATTAAATTTCCCCGGAATCTGTGTCTTAATATTTATATCACCACACGAATATTCCACGCCAACCGCACTAAGCTTCACCTCTGTAGCTCTCAGCTCTCCCTGCCTTATACCGTATGTCGTCATATCATCAGACGCATAAATATTCTCAAAATACCTCGCATTCTCGTCATCGGCATTGATCACCCCATACTTCGCCTTCTTAAACAGTTTTAGTTTCGCCTTTCGATAATTTTCAAAAGTTTTATGATAGTCCAAATGCTCGTGCGTCAAATTCGTAAACACCGCAATCTCCACCGGCACCCCCAGCGTCCGGAACTGCATCATCGCGTGCGACGTCGTCTCTAGGATCAAAAACTCTGATCCCGCATCCGCCACCGCGCGCATCCGCTTATTTAGCACTTCCACTCGCTCCGTCGTCATATGCTCAAACTGTTTATGCATATGCTCACCATCTTCGCTCCACCCCACCGTCGTCAGTAACCCAGCCTTCCGCCCCGCCTCATTTAGCATTTTCCAAATCATAAAGCAAGTGGTAGTTTTTCCATTCGTCCCTGTCACCGCAATCACCCGCAGTTTCTTCGCCGGAAAATCATACTCCGTACTCGCTTTCATCGCCTGTACCCAATGTATCGGCAGAACTAACTGATTATAAAACGGGATTTTCTCCACCACACTCTTCAAACTCATAACTCTATTATAGCACTATGCTAGCATTTTCGCGCCTGGCATCTGCCTCGCCAGTTTCTGATCAAACGTCCAGAGTGGCTCCGCCTCATTCAGATTCGCATACACCACTAGGCAACAATCATTAAACGATAGCTTTGGATGTTCCAAATACATTGGAAATACCTGGTCAAACAACTTTCGATTATAATTTATCTCCGGAAACCACAATAGTTTTTGCAAACCATCCACAATCTTCTCTCGCGAAAGACCATAGGTAGATTGCATCACATACACCGCCTCCGTAATCACCAGATCTGCCACGTCGTACATTACATTTTGCCGCATCAGTAAATCTTGAATCTTCAAACACTGCTCCGGGACATCCCCCAAAATAAACCTCAAAATAATATTCGTATCCAAAGACTCACGCAGTTTTGACGCCATATTTCTCCTCCAGATACGTCTTTGTCTCCGGCAAGTTATCATAATACTCATGGTATTGATTCACCGTCCACCCAGCATGCTTCTTGATATTCTCCTTAACCTCATCTGGCAAACTCTCTCTCCACTTAGCTAACTCTGCAAAAGATCGTCGCACCTTTTCCTCACGCGTCAAGGCCTTCTTCAACAAAATTCCATCCCTACACTGCTCCAGCACAATCTCATCCCCAGATTCAAGCTTTAATGCTTTCCTCAACGCACTGGGCAAAGTAATCTGATATCCCTTTGATAGCGTAGTTATTACACGCATTACAAAATTCCTTTTTATTATTACTCTACTTTGATTATATCAAACACTTTGTACTTTACAAGTCCTTTGCAAAAATAAACCCTCATGCTACACTGGGGATGGGTAGTGAGGCCGACTCGGCGTCAAGCAAATTAACATCGGGGAGAAAGGAGGTTATTCTTATGGTTATACGTTTTAGGATTAAACGTATGAATGTTTGGATCACACTATTCCAAATCAAAATTACCTTCTCTAAGAAGAGAAGGTAACCAAAAGAAATAACAATTCCATTCTACACGACTTACTAGCGTTTCGTCAAGCCCGTTTCTCGCTGCCCCTCCTTTCTAGCAATCTTACATTAACCATAAATTTTTAGCACTCTACTATTGCAAGTGCCAATTTTCTGTGCTATCATAGGGGTAGCGAAAGGAGAATTATGCAACTAAAACCTTTACAAGACCGTGTGGTCGCGCTCAAGGAAGAGCCTCAGACCACCACTAAATCCGGCATTTTGCTCGGCGAAGCCAAGGAAGCTCCTGCTTACGCCGTTGTTGAATCTGTGGGCCCCGATGTAAAAACCGTCAAAAAAGGCGACAAAATCGTTTACAAGAATTATTCCACTACCGACGTCAAGATCGACGACAAAGATTACATCATTGTCAAAGAGGAAGACGTCCTCGCAACTTTATAGCTAAAACTAAGTTGTTTGGTATTTTACAATCAATAAATTCATATAGTACAAGAGTGCTAATCTACATGATTGAGGGGGTGCGGAGCTTGCTAGCGAGCATGCAGTGCGCGAAGCCCGTGAAGACGGGCCTGAGCGACACGTCCCTCAATTATGCAGGCTAGTACTCTTGTACGAAATAAACTTAAGGAATTAAAATGGCAAAGAAAATATTTTATGCCGACGAGGCTCGCGAAAAGATCCTCTCTGGCGCAAAACAACTATACGATGCAGTAAAAGTCACCTTCGGCCCGAAAGGTCAGAATGTCGTCATCGAAAAATCTTACGGTGGCCCAACTATCACCCATGACGGCGTTACTGTTGCTGAAGCTGTCGACCTCGGCTCGACCGAAGAGAACCTCGGTGAGCAGATTGGCGCCAAACTTATCAAAACTGCCGCCCAAAAGCTCAACAAAGTCGCTGGCGATGGTACTACCACTGTTACCGTCCTTACTTACAACATCTTGAGCGAGGCCAACAAGCTCATCGCCGCTGGTGTTAACCCGATGGAACTCCGCAAGGGAATTGAAGCCGCTGGCGCCGAAATTATCAAAGGTATCGAAAAATCCGCCGAGCAAATTGCTGGCGACGACAAGAAAGTTGCCGAAGTCGCTTCGATTTCCGCTGGCGACAAAGAAATCGGCGAACTCATCGCAAATGTCATCAGTAAAATCGGTAAAGACGGCGTCGTTACTGTCGAGCAAGGCCAAGGTCTCGAGATGGAACAAGAAATCGTCGAGGGCTTCACTTATGACAAGGGCTTCTCTTCACCATTCTTCATTACCGATACCAACCGTCAAGAAGCTATCTTCGAAAAACCACTCGTCCTCATTACTGACAAAAAGATTGGTAGCGCCCAGGAGCTTATCCCGCTTCTTGAGCAATGTGCCCAAGCCGGCCGCAAAGACCTCGTCATTATCGCTGAGGAAGTCGAAGGCGAAGCTCTCTCCGTTCTCGTGCTTAACAAACTCAAAGGCGTCTTCAATACTCTCGTCCTCAAAGCCCCGGCTTTCGGTGACCGCCGCAAGGAAGTCATGGAAGATATTGCTATCCTTACCGACGCAACCGTCGTTTCTGCCGACAAGGGCATGAAACTTGAAGAAGTTGGCATGGAAGTCCTCGGTACTTGTGGTAAAGTCATCGCTACCAAAGACGAAACTACCATTATCAAAGGCGCTGGCGATAAGAAAGCTGTCGAAGCCCGCATCGATCTCATTCAGTCCCAGGCTAAGCTTGCCAAATCTGACTACGAACGCGAAGAACTCGAGAAGCGCGCCGCCGCGCTCCTCGGCAAAGTTGCCGTCATTAAGGTCGGTGGTGCTTCCGAGACCGAAATCGACGAAAAGAAATATCGTGTCGATGATGCTGTTGCCGCTACGAAAGCCGCTCTCGCCGAAGGTATTGTTACCGGCGGTGGTGTCACTCTCGTAAACCTCGCCGCAGGTCTTAAGGCTGACAATGATGGTGCCAAGATTGTCAAAAAGGCTCTCACTGCTCCATTCGTCCATATCATGGAAAACGCCGGTCTCAACTCACAAGCTCTTCTCGCCGAAGTCGAAAAAGCCAAACCTGGCCAAGGTATCAACGTCATGGAACCGGAAAAAGGCCTTGTTTATCTTAATAATGGTGGGTTAATCGACCCTGCTATGGTCAGTAATGATGCGGTCCATAGCGCAACCAGAATTGCTGCTACTGCTATCACTATGGGCGCCCTTATCGTCGACGTTCCTGAGAAAGCCGCTCCGGCCGCTCCTGACATGGGCGGAATGTACTAGAGCCTGCCATTTCTATCAAAATAAAGATGCCCCACAAGGGGCATCTTTTAAATGTTCCAACTTCTGCCAATCCAGCAACAAAGAGGATTACGACAAAGCCGTCGAACTCATCAGTCAGCTCCTCCATAGCGTCACTACAAAGCAATTTCCAAAACTTCGTCCGCAGCGGGAGACCAGCTCAGGAATTTGACGGCGGCTTTGTTTATGCTCGATATGGACATTTCTGGTCTAGTTCATCATATCGTTCGTTAGGTTGATCGTATTATGACGAATTCTCTACACCAGAAACCGGAGTTGGCCTATCTCGTGCTAGCAACCAATACTTCGGCTTCTCCCTCCGTTGTCTAGCCATATAGAGTAATATCAAGGGAGGATAAAAAAGGTTAAGCTAGAGTCGTTACAGTCAACTATAACACTCCAACAGATTTAATTTTGATGCAATACATCACTCTAACGAAGGTATTTTGAGACTAGTGCTAAGAAAACCATCATAAAAGTTCCAAAATGCTTAGTGGCGATGAATTACAAGGCAAGAACGAAGCACGCAAAGGGACGTACTACAACTCACTCTAACAGCTTTAATTTTGTGTCAATACAAGGATGAGCAGAGTAGCGGAAGAAGCCGTACTGCAAGTACAGCGCCTGAGCAACGCAAGCTCAGACGCCGTAGTGCGCAAAATTAAACTGTTAGAGCGACATTTCGTCAATGCTATTGATAAGGTATAGCAACGAATCCGCACGTACCTTATCATCACGAATCTGGCGAGCCGCTTCGTAAGCCGGAGCAATCACAGCCTTATCGCGCATCGTGCTAAGCATTTCCTGATACAAGAGGAAGCGCTTTTCTGGCTCAACTTCTACCCGGTCCATAATCGGGAAGAGCTCTTTGAGCGCGGCTTCCTTAACTTTCGAAATATCCGAACCGTAACCCATCGGGCGACCAAACGCCGACGACATCGAAGGCATACTCATCTGTGGAGCTGGGCTCTGTGGGAGCTTCATCGCACCACCAGTTGGCATCCCCGCTGGTGGCATCATGTTTACTGGTGGTTGACCAACCGGAGGCTGGGCAGCTGCAGCTGGCTTTGCGCCACCATTCGCACCACCCTTTTGAGTGATCTCGTCGATTGCGCGCTGCAAATCATTATCTTTATTACGGTTCTGGTTCATAATTCCTACCCACCTTCTTTATTATTTACATTATATATTAATAATAGCGTATATACACCATTATAACACAAAAACTAGATTCGCAAGAATTTTATCAATTTATCTAATGCGTCCAGTTTCACTTCTTCCATTGGTAAGCGCCCACCAAATGCGTCCACAATCTCCTCACCTTGCGCTGCTGGAAAATATACCGTTACCCGTGGAGAAAAACGTTTCCTAGGAGTCAAGATAATCGCAAAATGCTCACCTTCCTTCAAAATCCCAAAAGATTTGAACTCCGAATATTCATAAAGTTTATTTCCTTCGCTCACTCCTTTATTAGACAGGGAATAACGCAACATTCGTGGCGGCCGCATCGCATAAATCAGAAGCGCCACCACGCTCAAAACCACCACCGCCAGAAAAGTCCACCATTGTAGCCACACCGCAATTCCCGACAAAATCAGCCCTACCGCGATCAACCCAACATACCACCACGCCGTCTTATCGCGCACGATGTATTCTTCCGCTTCCCAACTAATAATATCCGTTTTTGCACTCTTCGAAGTTGTTGCCATAGCTATATTTTATCATAACCCATCAAAAAAGTCTCCGTCTCATGCGCAAAAGCACATGCTCCAGAGACTGGCGGAGGGTGGGAGATTCGAACTCCCGCTCCAGGTCTCCCCAGACTAACGATTTAGCAAACCGTCCCCTTCAGCCACTTGGGTAACCCTCCATACACAAAACATTATACCATACTTTCCCCGAAATATTGTAAAACTATTCTACTTCCTCGATTATTTGTCGCTCAAATCGCAATTTTTGCCCATTTTTATTCACTTCTTCTAGAAACATATCATACGGTCTGCACCACAAGTCATTATTGCCATAGAGTGCCCGATACAATACCAACTTCTCGCCCGTCTCGCTATGCCGCCCAAACCCCTCCACGATATATAAATTACCCTTATAGTGCCGATAAACCCCGTGCAGTTTTACCTCTTCCGCCATCTTCCTCCTTCCTAGCTTGTCATAATTATAACACCTCTGCTTCTCCTTCTGCCATCCTCTCCTTGATTACTATATGACTAGACAACGGAGGGAACGGCCAACGTGCTTTGAATATATATTGTACAGATCCGATTCTTCTGAGAACGCAAAAGCGTAAGCCTGATCCGTGCTGAATGCTAGACCCGTATATTGAATGCTATAATGTCCAGGCTCCCAGTTTACGCCAAGTTCTATACTTGCAATTCCGCTGCGGACGAAGGATCCCGAACAACTTGTATAGACTATCAAGCTCAACTTGATTTTGCCTTTGTTACTTTTGCTAATTCTAAGTCTAATTAAGCAAAATATCGACAACTATTACAGAGATATGATGTATTTGAACTAATTCCCTAGGAATAAGTTGCACCCACTCATGCTCTAAGTCATTACCTAGGACTATGTAGGAAAACGCCTTGCTAGCAATATTACAACCCAACAAGCAATAAGGAAAAGAAGGGAAATTCTTGATTCTGTTTCTCTAAGACTTAGCTATCTATTCTTTCGAAACTCTCCACGACCAACGGGGAGTGGTCGAAGCGAGGAGTTCCTGTAACGACAGGCAACGACGAAGCGGGTTTCGAAGAATACGATAGCTGCCTTAGAGAATATGAAAAAACATGGCTTACCCCAGGTTGAAGAAAGTCTAGAATTAATCTAAACCTAAGGATATATTATCTTTTCCTTATTTCCACAAAGTATGATATAATAAACTACAAGTATATTCATCATTTAACTGCGAGAATCAAATGAAGAAGTTTGCAAGAAATGTTCTACAAATTATCACCGGCATTAGTACTGCTGCTACTCTTTGCGCCGGTAAAGCTATGGCCCTCACCGTCCAGGAGGGTGCTGAAGCTGCCCGCGCCGAAGGCATGCCAGCCGAGCTCGTTGGCGATGGCGGTATTTTTACCCGTATCACCAGTATCGCACTCTATGTCATTGGTGCTATTTCTGTTATTATGCTAATTTGGGGCGGTCTCCGCTATATCCTTTCCGGCGGCGACAGCAAAAAAATTACTGATGCTAAAAACACTGTCCTCTACGCCATTATCGGTCTTATTATTTCCTTCCTCGCCTATGCCATTATCCGTTTCGTTCTCAACGCTATCGGCGCTAGCACCACCACCCCAGAAACCGACGAAGCCGCCTTCCTCATTATGAATCTATTAGCCTAAAATACATCCAAAGGCTACCAAGAACCGCTCATTGAGCGGTTCTTTCTTATTCTCCTGGACGGCCAATTGCCAAAACAACGCCGTATATTTTCTTCGCTCCCGCTTCTCGCATTCTCTTCGCTGCCGCCTGCATCGTAGCGCCTGTTGTCCATATATCGTCTATCAACAAATATCTCCCCTCCGGATCTAGTTTCTTCACTACGTCATAGGTAGAGTCGGCCTGACTTTTTCGCTTTACCGCATTTGTTCCTACTTGCACCGTATCGGTTGCTCGCGCCAAAGCCATATCTACCCTCCAATTTCTCATTTTTGCCAATTTCCTTGCCAAAATCTTCGTATGATCTAACCCCCGTTCTCGTACATGTCGCCCAATCGTCGGCAAGGGAACTACTGTCATATCCGAAAAATCTCTCGGTAAAACCATATCGACCAATTCCGCTAGCACTCCTCCCGCCGCTCGCACCGACTGGTACTTAAAATCTTTTATCACTTTCGCTAGCGCCCCCTCACGCCACCCTACAACCCAACACATCTCAAACGGGGAATCACATCCTTCACAAAATTTGTTTTCCCCTTCCAAATTCACCATTCTTACTTTTTGGACACTTTCTTTTGTTTCTGCAACTATTTTCTTACAGATGGGGCAAATTTCCACATGCTCGTCTAGTATGTATTTTTTACAACGTTCACAAAGAACCGCTCCCAATTCGCCGCAACCCCGACAGGTATGCGGACAAATTAGGTCAACTAGGTCCCATTTTGTTGTATTTTTCACAACGAAACTCCTATTTAGTATTGATTTTACCGTGAATCATCATTATAATAAAGCATAACAATATATAACGGAGGTAATTCAAGCAATGGCTCGTAATAATGATGCCGATATGCTGATGGAAGATGAACTAGCAGCGGCTTTCCTCGATGACACGGATCCAGCTCCTGTCGCCGAACGAAGCCCGCGAGCAGCTATGAACGTCGAAGAACCATCAGATCCGGGGGCAAATGATGGGTGGGAAGATACTGACGATTTTCCAGGACAACTCGCTGTAGATGTCTATGAAACCGCCGATAAACTTGTTGTCAAAGCGCGCACGGCCGGCATTTCCAAGTCCGACCTCAACGTCACTATTTCTGACAATATTCTGACAATTTCCGGAATATTGAGTGGCGGCGAAGACGAAAACGCAACTGCCTGGCACATCCAGGAATGTTACTGGGGCGAGTTCTCTCGTACCATCGCTCTTCCAGTCCAAGTGAAGGAAGACGAAGGCACCGTGAAAGCCGAGCTCAAAGATGGCGTCCTCACCATTACCTTTGAGAAGGAAAACCTCGACGCACCAAAGCAAATCATGGTTCAATAATCGAGAACTCACTTTTACTCACACACCAAAACAAGATCCTGCTGCTTCTTATTCTCTCTATCACTTCCGCAAGGTCTTGGCCTCGCTAGCATCGCTCTTCGGAGCGATTTTTGGTATTTCTCCATAGTCTCTACCCGCTCTTGACTATTCTATGTTGTTTCGGCACAATAGAAATACATTCGGGGACTTCCCGCACTCCTCTAGCCTCAAGGTTAGAGGAATATTTTTACTTGCAAAACAATTTATGGAATCCCTCCTTAATCCCTTCTATATCCGTCTCATCTATCCCCGTCTTAGAATACAACCTCGAACAACTAAACGTTCGCTGTCGCACTAAGACGACTACTTGTTCTTTCCCATGGAATCTGAAACGCACATACCAACTCTCCTCGTGTATTTGAGATGTTAGCGGAATTCCCAGAGACCCATACTGACTAAACTTCTTGATTTCCCTCCTTACTATTAATGTTGTTATTCCTCTCTCTACTTATAATTCTCCCATTTTTTAATAATAAGGGAATTATAGATCAAGTCTATCCAAAATAACAAGCACATCCATGTCAAAAATCGCATATTGTACTATAATGCTTTGCTTATCTGATATACTGTCCTACTTAGTTTAAGCAAAATCGATTTCTCTTAACCTTCTTCATTTCTTCCTTGATTACTCTATGGCTAGACAACGGAGGGAACGACCATGATAAAGATTACCATTGTTCGGGAGGGCGACAGTCGTACTAGAAATAGACATGTAGCCAGCTTGTAATTGATCAGGATTAGCACTGGACGACCATTCGTGGTGCGCCATAGCAACGTGGTTTATATAGCCAACCCGATCGACAGCTCCGCTGCGGACGAAGAAATAGCTAATGCTAGCACTGTGCTAACAATTTTAAATAATTCATCCATGTTGCATAAGCTATAAATGCTGGCAGGCTGCCAGCATTTCATTCTGAGTAGGGGCATCTTCGTCCGCAGCGGGTTCGTTAATATGATCCTAGGAAAAAGCTCAGACAATACGCAGCGCATCCTCCTGTGGGCTAATGCTAGCGCATATAGAGATTCGAGCAAACTAGATAGTATCTCAGGGCTTGACGCTTTCGGCGATGGCGTAGTTACAAGTTTTGCGGGCCATTCACGTTTCTGGGGCTTCTCCCTCCGTTGTCTAGCCATAGAGTAATATCAAGGGAGGATAAAGATTGTATGTATGTCACACTCATCAGCTTTGTAGTAACGGACACGGTTTTGGCGAACAATATACTAGATGCTATGCAAAAGAATGTATTGCTAGCAATATTACAAACCAATGAGAAAAAAGGGGAAGATAAGTGATGCATATGGGTTAGATTAATTCTAGACTTTCTGAAACCATGGAGCTCTGACTCCTTGGGCTGAGCCGGGTCCGATTTCGGCACGCGCTAACGCGCGTGGCAATGAGGAGAGGCTCACCCCAGGTTGAAGAAAGTCTAGAATTAATCTAAACCTAAGGATATATTAGCTTTTTCTTATCGTCAAAAAAGCGCTCCCCCAAGCGCTTTTAGTAGTAATTGCTATTTCTAGTTAAGAAGTGGAAGCTCCACCAAAAACTCCCTTGAGCACGAAGTTCACAATCGCAAATGCCAACAAGGCAACGACCAAACCGACCACACCATAAAGGATCGTGTTGCGTGCTTTGGTAACTTTCGAGCTATCACCCTGTGATGTGATGAAACTAATACCACCGATGATAATAACCACCACAGCCACGAGCCCTAGCACGCCAAGGACTACACTAATAATTTTAGATACTCGATTCATCAGACCGTCACCGGACTGCTCTGCTGGCAAATTACACTCAGCCAGCGAATTTGCAGGAATGCCATTTTCTTTTCTGTATGAACCATCTGGGCAGGTCACTGCAGCTTCGGCTATGTCACTGGTCGCCATTACCCCACCTAAACTACCCAAAGCCATCAGCCCGGCAACGATCAGACTTTTCAATCTTATCATTATAAACCTCCGACCAGCAGTATTAGTTATTCCCGAAAACATTTGTGAGCACGAAGTTCACAATCGCAAATGCCAACAAGGCAACGACCAAACCGACCACACCATAAAGGATCGTGTTGCGTGCTTTGGTAACTTTCGAGCTATCACCCTGTGATGTGATGAAACTAATACCACCGATGATAATCATAATAACCGCAATAAACCCAACTACCGCCAAGATTACGTTAATAACCGTAGTCAACGTCCCCATCAGATTATCAGCTTGCCCTTCACCGCCAGCACATTGTGCCAAATCATTTGTTAAATTGCCGTTCTTGTCGAAACACTGCGGAGCCGCATACGCTGGTGAAATAGACGCTACACTACCTAACCCCAAAACTGTCAAAGCAGCCGCGACAATACTTAAAATTAGTTTTTTCATAATTTTCCCTTTCAATTACTACTCTATATTGTCTCTATAATATAACACGAAGCCTAAAATGTCTAGACTTTCTAGCCGCCAATACCCTTGCTAACAAAAACAATAATCGCATAAGCCAGCAATGCTACTACCATACCCACCAGTCCATACAAAATCACATTCTTTGCCTTCTGCGCCTTACCGGAATCGCCATTACTCGTCATATACAAAAAGCCGCCGTAAATCATCACGCAAACTGCGATTATCCCGACGAAGGATAAAACTACGTTTAGTACTGAATTAATGACTTCATCAGCTTTCTTTGTCGTATTGCACCCAGCCGCATCCTTTAACTCATCGGAGATATTTGGATCGCTACAAACGTCGCCATCCGCCATCACCGGCGCAGGGAACAACACCCCGCATAGCACCATTGCCCCCGCAGCTAGCATTAATCCTATTCTTTTCATTACAACGCTCCTCCCACCGAACTAATTACCGTGCTCGTAATAATCGCCGCCAAAATTACAATCACCAGGCCTACAATCGAATAAATAATTCCTCTCGTCGCCTTCTGAGTTTTACCCGGATCTCCCTGCGATAACATATAATCAATACCACTCTTAATAATAAATATCACCGCCACAAGGCCCGCCATCGAGTAAGCCCAGGAGAAAATACTCTGCACCCGCGCCGCGTCAAACCCCTGCTGCGTCGCGCCATCCGCTGTATTAATCCCCAAAATTGTCACCGCAGTATTCACGATCACCGATGCTCCCATTGCGATGATTACTCCAGTTATCGCCGTCATCAAAGTTCGTTTACCTTTTTGTGCTTTATTTGGGTCACCTTGCGACATTATATATAGATAGCCACCGTAAATCACAAACCCCACTGCAAGGTACCCAATTGCTACCATTAAGTCAAACAGAACGTTTAGAACAATCGTCCAAACAAACGTCGAGATCGTGATCCCACTACCCTGTTCCGACGGTGTTACAATATTGCTATTTTTATCATTGCTCTCACATAGGCCATCAAACCATGGCTTCATCCCTAAAAAATTGCCCGCGCCACAGTTACCGCCCGCCGCCAACACCGGGGTCGGTGCCGCTACTAAACCCGCCGCTCCTATCATTATTGCCCCCAAAGTCACCAAAATCTTCTCTTTCATACCTCTATATTATCATTCTTTCTTCAATTCAACAACAAAGTGAATCTCGGCCTCCACAGCAATACCATTTTCCCCAAAAATGGTATTGAAGCATAGAAACGGCCGTAGGACAAACAGAGAGAATTTTCTCTATTTGGACGCTGTGACTATGCCAAGAGTTTTTCTCGAGAAAGAGGATTGAACTGCAGGAGGAGTGCGAACAAAAACATGCTAGCATGTTTTTCTGAGCCGACGACTTGCAGCAATACCATTTTCCCCAAAAATGGTATTGACTAAAAAGCTTATGTGTGCTATAATAGACAGTATAACCCTTTTAGGGTCGTTTAGGAAGTGTTTATGAGAAAATATATTGCTAAATTCCTAGCCCTTATGCTGCTAGCCGCTGGCATTGTTTTTGGCGCCTCATTTGCCCCAGCCGCCCTCCGGCCAGTCGTCTACGCTGACGAAGATGACGAAAACATCGTCACCCCTTCCGAAGATTATCCTGCTGCCGACGGGGAAGAAGCCCCATCCACCGACGAAACTAGCCCTAGCGACGAGACCGAACCTGACACTGAAACTACTCCATCCGATTCCAATAGCGAAGAGAACCCAGACGAAGATACTGAAGAAGTTAATACCTGTCAAGATCAGGTTGGCGCCCTTGCTTGGATTGTTTGTCCGACTACTGGTGTTATTGCTACAGCCGTTGACGCTATTTATAACGTTATTAATGATCTTCTTGTCGTTAACCCGCTTACGATGGATGATTCTTCGCCAATTTACCTTGTTTGGCAATATGCCCGTAATATTACCAACATTATCTTCATCATCTTCCTTCTCATCGTGATTTACTCTCAGCTCACCGGCCTAGGCATCAACAATTACGGTATTAAGCGCGTTCTTCCGCGTCTCATTATCGCTATTATCCTCGTTAACCTCAGTTTCATTATCTGTTCGCTTGCGGTTGATGTTAGCAATATTATCGGCGCCGGTCTCCGTGGTTTCTTTGAGTCCATTCAAAATTCCGTTATCGCCGCTGGTGGTGCCTCCGAAGCAGCCAATGTCTCCCTCGCCGAGCTTCTTAGTGTCCTTATTGGCGGTGGGACTATCGCTGGCGTCGCCATCGCCGCTGCTGCTGGCGGCATCGGTGGACTTTTCTGGATGCTTGTACCTATTCTTGTCAGTGCGCTTATCGCTGTTGTTACTGGCCTAATCACTATTGCCGCCCGCCAAGCTCTTGTTGCTCTACTTATCATGATCTCCCCGCTCGCCTTTGTCGCCTATCTCCTACCAAATACTGAAAAATGGTTCGCGAAGTGGAAAGATCTCCTCTTCCGTATGCTTATCTTCTACCCTATGTTTAGCCTGCTCTTTGGCGCATCGCAGCTTGCTGGCTGGGCACTTATCACTAGTGCATCTAGTGGCTTCGGTATTATCCTTGGTGTTGGCGTCCAGGTCTTACCACTTTTCTTCTCTTGGTCGCTCATGAAGATGTCTGGCACCATTCTTGGTACTCTCAACGCCGGGCTCCACAAACTTGCCGCCCCGGCTCAGCGTGGTCTTGCCGGCTGGTCCACCAGTCATCTCGAACAAAGCCGACAGCGTTACTTTGCTAACTCTAATATGCCCGGCGCTCACCTCCGCCAGTTCCTCGACCAGCGCCGCACTGAACGCGATATTGACACAAAGAATTCTCTCGAGATCCGTCAAAGTCGCGCTACTGAGGCCGCATTGAAGCGTATTTCCTCTAGCACTGGTACCGACTCTGAAGGTAACGACACCTGGCGAAAGCGCGCCCATCGTTACACGCGTAACGCTAAGCTCGCCGGCATTTACACAACTCGCGCCGAAAACGCCCAGGCCGCTTATAAAAATACCTTATCGGCCTACGGCAATCATTTCAAAGGTTCCGATGCTGAGCGCCTTTCTGATGCGCATGCTGACGCCTACCTCGATTCCATGAAACAGCAATTCTTAACCGCCAACGAAGCGCAAGCTGATCAGGAATGGCTATTAAGTCAGTATATGCAAGCTACTATCAACCACGAAACCGACCCAGCGAAGTTTAACCGTCTCGTAAAAGGTGCTGCTGGTAGTCTTGGCCATACTGGCGAAGCCTCCATCATGGGCCAAGTGATTGTTGGTAATGCCCAAATTGAGCAACGTCGCCGCAGCGAAGCTCGTGTTATTATTAACAAGTTTGGTATTAAGAAGCCGCAATTCCGCGCCATGATCTTCGATAAAGCCGGCATGAATGATAATGGTTACGCCCTCGACAAGAACGGTAAACAAATCGAAAACGATCAATATCAACTTCTACCAGGGAAGCAGTATGACAAATGGCAAAGCTACATTGGTGTGCACAAGGATACTAATGAAGAAATCACTAAGGAAGAATATGACGCCCTTAGTGCCACTGAGCGTACGCAATACAAGAAGGTGAAATACTTCGACATTACCGACGATAAAGATGGCTTGATTCAGCGTGTCTACGACGACGATGCTGGCTATATGAAAGAGCTCCTTACCGACGATATCTTCATTGGCGACCCGATTAACCGTCGTTATCTCACTGAAATCGGTGTTGATGCTAACGACAAGTCTAAATCCGGTATTCTCCGCCGCTACCACAGTACTATTACCGCCGCTATGCTCGCTAGTAAATACAAAGAGCATGCCGCCGAAGTCACTCCGATGATTACTGCCCAAACCAACATGGGTTACGTCACCTCTATTGGACAGTACAACATTGCCAACCTCCAAAGTTTGAGTGTGGCTTCGAAGGCTGGTTCCATTAACATCAGCGACGGCTACGCACTTGATACCTGGGCAAAGCTTCTTACTTGTACTAATGATGAATTGTTCAAGAGATACTTCCCGAAAGTCGATCTAGTCGACAGCAATGGCAACCCTATTAGCGCTTTCGAATACTATTTCCCAGACGCCGACATCATGAACTACCGTAACGTCAATGGCCAGCAACTTGGTGGTCTCCGCCTACAAGCCGACGGCACCTGGAAAGAACTTGACTTCGATGATCCTAGTATCACCCTCCAAGATCGTAAAGAGCTCCTCAAGCGAAAAATTCTACCGAAAGCCGCTGCGAAGCTTGTCAGCGCCTTCAACCGTCGTATGTCTCCAAACATTCTCGAGAACCAAAAGAACGATACTCTAAAGTCTATCGATAGCCTTCTTGATGTTCTCTCCGAAATCGGTCTCAAAAATATGGATCCGAATACTCCGATTGGCGAAGTCCTCGGTATGGGTAGCAACAACAATATCTTCGACAGTCAAGATCCTGACATTGCCCAAAAGAAGGTTCGTGAAACTCAGGCCCGTATTCGTAGTATGATGAGTGACGACGACTATGATGATGGTGGTAGTGACGATAGCAATCCTACTCCTGGTCCACACGGTGGTGGCGGAGGTGGCAACAGTGGCGGACCTCGTCCAAGTAGCGGCGGTTCTGGTAGTAGTCACCCTGGCGTACAACGCACCCGCGATCAGCTTAGCCGCAAACATCGCAGCGATGCTCAGCAAGCCGCTCTCCGCGAGTACTATGACCGTAATAGCTACACTACGATTATTAGCAAGATTGATCGACTCTTCTATGATAATTACACTATCGACGAGCTCTACGAACCACTCATCAAATACTTCGATAGTGTCGAATGCCTCGAAGAATTAGTCGAAGATTGTCGCATGCTTCTCGACGAAGCCCTCCGAGACGACCCACTTACCTCTGCGAATGACAGTATTAACCGAATCGTCAACCGAGACAACATCGAAAACAACCGCAAACTTGAGCTTTACGACGACATCGTTAATCTCGTCGGCCAAGCCAATACCTACTCTTAAAATCCGCAGAGAGGCGCAAAGCGACAAATACCTATAACGGCAGGCTCAAGCAACACGTCCTGGAAGAAAAATATTTATGCAAAAAGTCTGCCCTGTGCTATAATATATAGTATATGGCAACATACAAAGTTCCGCAGGACGTTGAGGCGGACGATAAGTTATTGGGACCATTCACCTTCCGACAATTTGTCTATCTTATGATTGTCTTCGGGTTGATAATGCTTATGGTAGGTCTGTTCCAGATCTTCCCGTTGTTGGCTATTATCCCAATTCCGATTGCGATTTTCTTTGCCATCCTTGCGCTCCCGCTTAAAAAAGACCAGCCCATGGAGACCTACTTTGCGGCCTTATTGTCTTTTTACCTCAAACCAAACAAGCGTTACTGGATGCCCGGTCAGAGTGAATCGACTATTCTCATCACCGCACCAAAAAAAGTCGAAGCTTCTCGTGCTCGTGATATTACTGAAGACGAAGCCAGCCATCGTCTCTCTTTCCTTGCCGAGATTATTGATTCCGAAGGTCACGCCATTAAGAATGCCAGCACTACTATGAAAGACGATTTTTATGCCGAAGCTTACAACACTACCGATATGTTCGAGCGTAACGATAATTATAATCTTAATAATCTTATGACTCAGCAACAAGATGAACGCCGTGCGGCCGTTGTTAACCAAATGCGTGACGCTATCGCTAATTCCGAATACAACATCGAGAATCGCGTCGCTAACGGCATGATTCAACTTCCCAACCAACGCGTAATCCAGCCTCGCTCTGGTTTTACCGGCTCAAATGACAGTGGCTTTTCGCCTTCTGGTGCTCCAGCAACCATCTCCGGCTTTGAGTCGCCAGTCGTCGTTACTCCCGACCTCCCGCCTATCGATTCCGTCAATGCTTCCGAATCCGCCGTTTACCAAGACACAATGACAAACCTCGCAAATAATCCCGACTTATCTGTTGCTACCATTGAACAAACCGCTGATCGCGTCGCCAATCAAACCGCCACCAAGACCGAGGAAAATAATAATGATGAAGTCTTTGTTTCATTACATTAAGGAGAGCATATAGATGAATCCACAAAATAACCGCCAGTTAGGTATTCCGGGTCCACAGCCCCAAGCAATGCCTCAAGGGCAATCTGCGCCCGTAGCTTACGGTACTGGTGCTACTACCCGTGCCGCCATGGCGGCACGTCCGCTTAACCAACCTATGGCCTCTCCTCAAACACCTCCCACACAACCTCCAATGATGGGTATGCAACCTGGACAGCAAGTTGCTCAGTCCCAAATGTATCAATCAAACGTCAATACCCAACAAACTCTCCAGCAACAGCAAATCGCCGCCAACATGACCGCTGCTGCCCCGATCGCCACTCCGCAGCAAGAGGCTCCGCAGTCTCTCAGTTCACAAAATAATCTCCCGAAAGTAGTCGAGAACCCTATCTCTACTCAATCCACGCTCCAAATTTCCGAGCTCCGTGATGGCCTCGTTATTATGAAAGACGGCTCTTTCCGTGCTGTTGTAGCTTGTCAGTCCATCAACTTCGACCTTATGTCCGAACAAGAGCGCGAAGGTGTTGAGTATAGCTACCAAAACTTCCTCAACTCGCTCAACTTTACCGTCCAAATCCTCGTCCGCTCGCAGCGCGTCGATATTGGCCCTTATATCGAACGCCTCTCCACGATCCGTCGTAATCAAGACAACATGCTTCTTGGCGTTCTGATGGACGATTATATTAATTTCATCGACCTACTTTCCCAAGAAGCTAACATTATGGACAAATCATTCTTTGTTATTATTCCGTATTATAGTTCTGCTGATGCCGAGAAACTCGTTGAGCAAACCAAAAATCTTTTCAAGACTTTTGGTAAAAAAGCTCCTGACGTTACCAGAATTAACCGCGATACCTATAATAAAGCTGTTGATGAGCTCAATAATCGCGTTGAGTCAGTTATTTCTGGTCTTTTCCAAATTGGCATCCAATCCGTTCGTCTTCGTACCCGTGAACTTAGCGAATTATTCTACAACTTCAACAACCCCGACACCGCTGTTCGTGAACCGCTAGTTGATTTTACTAAGCTCGCTACTACCTACGTACGTAAAGGAGAAAAACCTAATGAGTAAAAAAGATAAAAAGACTCGGCTAACCGCCGCAGAAATCGCCGTTCAGTCCCAAGCCGCCGAAGAGGCTGAAGTTCAGCAAGCCTTTGAAAAAGGTATCACCACCCTCCGTGATCTTATTTCTCCTAGCTCTATCGAAATTCATTCTGCTTATTTTCGTCTCGGTACTAAATATGGTCGCACTATCTACATTTACGGTTACCCCCGTTCACTTTACACTGGCTGGATTTCTCCTTTGATTAATATTGATGAGGTACTTGATGTTTCTATGTATGTGTACCCCGTCGAAACCACTGTCGTCATGAAGAACCTCCGCAAGAAAGTTACCCAGCTCGAGGCTAGCTACAATGTCAACGCCGAACGTGGCAAAGTTCGCGACCCGGAAATTGAAGCCGCGATTAACGATGCTGAGGAACTTCGTGATAAGCTCCAAGTTGGTGCCGAGAAGTTCTTCCGCTTCGGCCTCTATATTACGCTCTGGGCTGATTCGCTCGACGAGCTTAACTTCGTTCAGCACAAAGTTGAAACCCTCCTTGGCCAACAAATGGTCTTTAGTAAAGTCGCTAGTTCCCAACAAGAACAGGGAATGAATAGTGCTATGCCACAATGTACCGACCAGCTCCAAATTCGTCGCAATATGAACACCGGCGCCATCTCTACTTGCTTCCCAGTTACCTCCGCCG
>CANEKB010000003.1 GCA_947427985.1 uncultured Candidatus Saccharibacteria bacterium | reverse complement strand
CAGCTTATAGTTTCGCCCGGTAAAAATATCCTTGAGAATTTTCCAAATACGTTTGCGAAAATAGATCAGCAAAGCAAGTAGGGTGCCGAGATTAATAAATTCTAGAAAAAGATGAAAGTTTTCGGTCGGAAAGCTAAAAATGTGCTGCACAAGTTCGAGATGACCAGAAGAAGACACCGGAATAAATTCGGTTAAACCCTGTACTAGGCCCAAGATGATTGCCTGAAAAATATCCATAAGCTTATTATAGCACTATTCGATATTACGAAACAGAATCTTCTTAATTTTTTCAATAATTGGGCGCACCTGTTCGATATCAAGAAAGTATCCCGCAATGAGATAAGCGAACAACGAGACCACGGTAATTAAACAAAATTTTGGGAAAGTATCAAAGAATGAATCGTCAGTAGCCATGAGGGGAAGGAATTTCGTCATTGAGTAAGCGACGCACCCAGTAATTACAGTAGCGAAGCAAATTTTGGTAAATCCCTTCCAAAAGCTCCGGTTAAGTAGCTGTTTATTGTGATTTTTCTGGAGAACACGTAGCAGAATTACAATTTCTAACATTGCGCCAATTGACTGAGCCCAACCTAGCCCTTCCGGTCCACAGCCTAACAATGTGAAAGCGACTGCCAGAAGGATTGAACTTCCGATTGCAATGATCGATACAACAAAAGGAGTTTTAGTATTCTGATGAGCATAGAACCCACGCACTGCAATATGGAAGACTGAATTAGCAAAAATTGAAATAACTAAAGTGCCGAGAACGGAAGCAATTAGCTGATCACCTCCGTTTTTGATAAAGCTTACGACGTAGCCACGAGCAAAGAAGGCGATAATAGCTACTGGCATCGCAATCCAAATGATTGTACTAAGGGCAGTGCGGAAGGTTTGACGGAATTTAGTTTCGTCCCCTTCCCCAATCTCTTTGGTTAGTTGCGGGAAAAAGGCGGTTGAAATCGCTACTCCAATAAGATTTACGGGCATTTGGGAAAGGCTGCTAGCCTGTTGGTAACTACGCAATGCCCCAGCTCCCATGCGCGAGGATAAGTTTGTTGTAACAATCGTATTTACATAATCAATCCCTTGGTCAAGACTACGTGCCGGTAGGAGCTTTAGAACTGAACGAAAGCCTTGGTTGCGCCAGCGAATTTTAAATTCGTAATCAAAACCTAGACCGAATAGCCCAATCAGACTGACAAGTAGTTGCAAAACGGCACCAAAGACCACGCCGAGCGCAACGCCCATAATACCACCTTCAAATACCTGCCAGCCAAAGATGTTGACCCCACCAGTAAACCAAACAATGCCGATTAAAATCCCGACGTTATAAAGGGCTGGAGCTAAAGCATAAAAAACGAAGCGTCCCAGTGCTTGCTGGATACTACTTAGAATTGTTGAAATACTAAAGAGAAAAGGGTTAATCGCTATTACGCGCATCATATTGATTGCAAGAATCATACCAGACTCATCAAGACCAGGACCGACAATATAGCGTACTAGCGGATCTGCAAAAATCATGATCAAAATTGAGGCAAATAATGTAATGATTGCCATCAAGTTAAGTAAGCTCGAGCTTAGTTCCCAAGCGGATTTCTTGTTTCCGCTAGTTAATCTTTGATTAAAGACCGGGATAAAGCTTACGGCTAATGCGCCTGAAGTTAAGATGAAAAACAGGAAATCTGGGATTGTAAAAGCAGCCGTATATGCATCAATGCCAGTCGGATAGGTATCCAGATAATAAGAGTTCAAGAGGCGATCGCGAAAAATTCCCAATAATGCTGATACCAACGTCGAGCTTGCAAGAACCAACGCCGCAAATTTAACTGAAAGCTTGCGGTTAGCCAAAGCAACTACCGAACTAAAACGAAAGTGCTTACGACTTTTGCGTTCGTGACCATCTAGAGGTTTCGGAATCTCAACCTCTGGAGACGACTGCGTCTTGTCGCGATTCCCCTCTGCCATGGCTAAATTTCGGTTGCCCCACCAAAGTATTCGCGCAAAGCTTCTGGAAGCTTCAATTTTCCGTCTTTTTGTCCGTAGTTTTCTAACACCGCTACCATGGTACGGGCTAAGGAAATCGCAGTACCATTCAGAGTGTGTAGGACTTCGACACTACCATCGTTTCGACGCACGCGGATATTTAGACTGCGAGCTTGAAAATCGGTGCAGTTTGAACAGCTAGTGAGTTCACGATATTTTTGGTCAACAGGAGACCAGTACTCGATATCGTATTTCTTAGCTGCTGGTGCGCCTAAATCGCCGGCAGCGATATTGATTACCCGATAAGGGATACCGAGTTCCTGCCAGATCTCTTCTTCGATTTTACGAATTTCTTCGTGCATTTCTTTGGATTTTTCAGGCAAACAAAAGACATACATTTCTAGTTTGTTGAACTGATGAACACGAAAGAGGCCACGTGTATGTTTGCCATAAGTGCCAGCTTCCTTGCGGAAACAAGCACTATATCCAGCATAGCAAAGCGGCAAGTTCTTCTCGTCGATGATCTCATCCATATGATAGCCCGTAAGCGGCATTTCGGCAGTAGCAATCATTGCCAAATCTTCACCTTCGATATAGTATTCATCACTCTGTTCGCTACTTCGCGGGTTGAAACCACAGCCCTCAAGAACCTTACTCGAAACCATATCTGGTACAGTCATAAAGTTAAAACCATGCTCGGTAACCTTTTTGAGCCCAAACTGCAATAAAGCATTTTCCAACAAAGCTAGCCCGTTCTTAAGGTAATAAAACTTTGCACCTGCGACTTTTGCTCCACGTTCAAAGTCTACCCAGTCACGGCTTAAGGCGTAATCAAGATGATCGACGCCACCTTCCGGCTTACCGCCCCAACTAGAGACTTCAACACTACACTCTTCGCCACCCAACGGCACATCATCAAAGATTATATTAGGCACTCTTGAAATCTTTTCTTTGAGTTGCTTCTCAATCTCGGTTAGCTTAGGCTCTTTTTCGGCTAGTTCTGCCTTGACGCTACGCGCCTTTTCGAGCAATTCTGGTTCCGGTTTGCCACCTTTCATCTGATCCGAGACTTCATTACGCTGGCGACGTAAAGCTTCAACTTCGAGGAGTAGCGCTTTCCGTTCATCGTCAAGCTTCAAGATGGCCGAGATGTCGGATGAGTAACCTTTTTCGTGTACAGATTTTTCTACTAAAGCTTGGTTGTTTCGAATGAAATTAATGTCTAACATGTTATTATTCTACCACAGTTATTTTATTATGGCTAAAGATAAGCCTACCAGCCGCCTACGCCGCCGCCTCCACCACCCCCACCGGAGAATCCACCGCCGCCAGAAAAGCCTGAACCGCCAGAACTCGAGTTCGAGATTGTGGAGTGGGCGATCATGCTATTCATGGTAGAGCTGGCTGAGTTCATGGCGAGCGCAAACTCACGGGCGGAGAATGCACCTACACCCATATACCAAGTTGGCGCAGCAACATCGTCGAACTCATAATAACGGCTCATCTCATCAATCCAACTTTTTTCCATACGAAAAATGGCTGCATACGGTAACAATTTTTCGTATAGTTTAACCACACCAGTATGGCTCGTGTCCACTCCGTCAACACTTTGAAGGAACTTTAACCGGTCAGCTTCAGCCATCTTGATATATAGCTTTAACCCATCAAGGTAACGCGAGTACTCAAGGCCTTTATCCGTATGGGTATAAAGTGAGTGTGTTTTTATTGAGACTATTAACCCAGCCACAAATATCGTAATAGCGCTAATCATAATGATCGGTGTCAGATACTCCAGACCGACTACTTCAATATATGATGGGATCTCATCAAAAGCGATAATAAAGACAAACATCCAGACAAAGAGCCAAGCAGTACAAGCTAATGTTAGGGCTCCAGCATAGTTAGGGCTCTTTTTCCCGGATGCCGGTTTCTTTTTATTATCTTTCGCTTTATTAGTTGGTTCAGATAACCCCTTTGTTTCAAGATTTTTCTGGACATAAGTCGTAAATTTGTTTGCGAGATTAACTAAGGTGTTGTTTGCGGTATGCTTCTCAATATCAATCTCTTGCCCCTTCTGCAGTTTGGCGCTGCTGCCAGCCAAAATCTTTAATACAACAACTTGTTCTTGGCTGAGGTCGGCCGAACAAATGCGAATTTTCCAAACTGTCTTTTTCTTTCCGAAAGCACTATCCTTTTCGCTCTTGATCATTTCGATCTTATGTTGTACGGCCAGCTCAAGCAAAGTTGCTACCTTACTATTACCGTTCGCTCCTCTACCGATATAATTTGTTGCCATCTCTGCTACAGTGAAGCCTGCAGGCGGGGTATATTCTGGTTTTACGAAAAGTCCTTTGTAGTAACGCCGTTTTTCACTAACGGTACGCCAAGTAATGATCATCAAAATAACCATTCCTGCGCCGCTTATTAATATGGCAACAAACATGATTATTACTCGATAATCATAATGCGGTTGCGGTAACGCAAAAGTCCCGGGGTCAAATTTCATTACTAGGGTTAGGTTTTCGCGAGCGCTTAACTTTTCGGTCGAAAATTCTACGCCGTCTTCAATTTCGGTTATTTTGCAACGGCTTGTATTAGTGCTTCCCCAGCTACCAACATAACAAGCTGTCTCACCAGTAAAATCATCAAAAATTTCCTCGTCAAGATGTACGCGTGCAGTCAAACTCTCAAATCGATGCGAGCTATCATTACCGTTAGTGTCCCAATATAGCTCTTGCCATTCCTCAAAATCCGTAATCAAGTTTTCAAATTCATATTCTAGAGTGTAGACTTGCCGACCATGTACATATTCGTCCGGATCGCCGATGTAAACGTCGAAATAACCGTCACCAATCTCGACCCTATCAACCGGTTCCTCTTTACCGTTGCGTTCAACATTCATATAGATAGTCGTATCGCTTGGCATAGTCATATTCTTACCGTCCTGATTCGTAAATGGAATCACTCGGTTAATGCCGTGATTTTGATTTGAATTTGGAAAAACTGCTGTAATTTCTTCGACTACGTACATACGGCTAGTGCCGTCCTCATCGCGCCAAAGATAATAGTCAACCGTAAAATCTTCAAAATAGAGATAATTTGTTCGATAAGTAGTTATTGGGGCTGTTACTCCTAGGAGACGATTACTATTCATGCTATCGCCAAGCGCAGAAACAGAAACCGGTGTCGTGCTAAACAGCACGCAAAGCACTATTGCGATAGTTACGTGAAATATTTGTTTAATCCTATTCATCAATCACCTCCTTAATCGTGGCTTTGATCGCGTTGGCTGATTTTTGAAACTTGATAGCTTCTTTTTCGCTAAGTTTCAGCTCGAGCCGACGGATTACGCCTTGGCGGCCGATTACCGCTGGGAAGCCGTTAAAAACTCCCGTATTGTCATCGAATGATGAAACGGGAAGAACCCGGCGCTCGTCATTTAAGATACAGTTTATGATCTGTACTACGCAGGCGCCGATACCGTAGTGCGTTGCTCCCTTCTTCTTGATAATTTCGTAGGCTTTATCGCGAACCGTTTTACTAATTCGATCGCGTTCGGCCTCGGGTAAGAGGTTTTCGATCTTCTCACCGCCAACGGTCGCCGTCGACCAGAGCGTAAGCTCACTGTCGCCGTGCTCGCCAACTTGATAGGCATGGATAGATTTCGGATGAACACCCAGCTTCTCAGACAGACGATAGCGTAACCGTGCACTATCAAGCACTGTGCCGCTACCAATCACCCGCTCTTCCGGAACATGTGCATAGCTCCAAGTCAAAAAGCTCAGAGTGTCAACTGGATTCGCAACCACAAGAAAAATTCCATCAAAGCCCGACTCCATAATCGGATCGACGATACTTTGTAGGATGGCCGCATTTTTCTGAACAAGATCAGTGCGGGTCTCGTCGGGTTTCTGGTTGGCGCCCGCCGTAATTACTACAATATCGCAATCGGCCGCGTCATTATAATCGCCAGTCCGAATTTTGATAAAACTTGGCGATACTGCTAAGGCATCGGATAGATCCATTACCTCGCCTTCAGCGTCGGCTTTGTCGATATCGGTTAGAATTACTTCTCGCACTGGTGTGCGTTGATTTAATAAGGCAAAGGCAATGCTCGAGCCAACATTACCAGTTCCCACAATCATAATTTTTCCACTCATATTAGTTTTATTTTACCATGAAAATTGAGCGAAAAAATGATTACAGAACTTAAGCCGTAAGTGATATGCTAGTTTGACCACCTGCCAATCTAAACAGTTGCTCTAGGTCGGTTTTGTTTAATTTTTGGACTAATATACTACCATTCTCGCATGCCAGCACATATGGCTCAAGCGCCTGCAAAGTCGCTTGATAATCGGCATAGCCAAGCACATCCTCCCCAGACGAGAACACCATTCGCCAATTCGTGATCGTGTTCGGGTTTACCTCATAGTCTTCTTCAGGGTCTAGTGAAAAAATCTGCAAAGACCCCTCCGTGATCGCAAAACCGCCATAGACTTCGCCGGTTTCAGGGTCGCTGACCGACATTAAGTTCGCAACGCATGCTCCAGACCAAGCTTTTTCTAACTCGGTTTTCCCCACGACTATTCCCTCGCTTTAATGATTGGGAAAGGCACAGCCTCGCGTCCAGATACGCCCTCGAGTAGCCAGAAGTTGCGTTCGGAGTTACCCCAACCGCAAGCTGGCGGCATACCATATTCTAGCATTTCGACAAAATCCATATCGAGCATTTGAGCCTCATCATCACCGGCGTCTCGCATTGCCTGCTGCTCTTCGAAACGTTCGAGCTGGTCAATAGGGTCGTTTAACTCACTGTACCCGTTCCCCATTTCAGTACCAGCAATAATCGGATGGAAACGCTGAGTGACCAGAGGGTTTTCCTCTACCTTTTTAGCTAATGGGCTGAGGCTAAGCGGCTCCTCGATTAGCCAATATGGACCAGCTGAAGTTTTACGAATCAGCTTCCAGAGGTTATCGAGCAAGCGAGCGTCGCTCATTTCTGGGTCGGCTGGCGCGTTATTCTTTTTCAGGATCGTCAGCATTTTTTCACGGTCTGGGTTAAAGACATCGATACCAAATTTATCCATCAAGAGGTCAGCATATTTCACACGCGGCCATTCACAGTCGAGATCAACTTCGAAACCACCGACGTTAAATTTTAGTGTACCCCAAGTTTCCTTAGCAACATATTTAATCATGCCTTCGTAGAGGGCTATGCCATCTTCGTAATTCTCATAAGCTGCATAGGACTCCATGGCAATGTGTTCCGGCAAATGTTCATCGTCGACACCTTCATTCCGGAAACGCGGACCAATGTCAAAAACTTTCTCAAAACCACCACCGAGCAAACGTTTTAGTGGCAATTCTTGCGAAATACGCAAATAATAATCTTGGTCTAGCGCGTCCATATGAGTCACGAACGGGTTCGCATCGGCTCCACCAGTTGTCACTTCAAGCACTGGGGTATTCACTTCGACAAAACCGTGTTGCGTCAAATAGTCGCGGGTAGCTTGCCAGAATTTTGAGCGACGAACGAGACGCTCGCGCACTTCTGGATTGACATTCATATCAACATAACGGCGGCGATAACGCTCCTCCTTGTTCGTGAAGCCATCATAGCCTGGCAATGGACGTAGACTCTTCGTTAGTAAACGTACGCTGTCAGCAAAAATCGAAATTTCACCCGTACTAGACTTACCAACTGTCCCCTCAGCTTCGATAAAATCACCGGTATCTAGCAGTCTCAGTTGTTTTAGGCCAAAATGTCCAGTCGGGATATCATCGGTCTTTTGCATAAAAATCTGGATCTCACCGAAGTAATCTCGAATCTTCACAAAAGCAATTTTGCCGAATGAACGGATTGCCACGATTCGACCGGCTACACAAACGGTCTGACCATCCTTCTCGTCGAAATGGTTCATCACCGCCGATATCTTCGTATTGCGATGCGATTTAGCAGGATATGGATCAATCCCGAGCGAGCGAATCTCGGCTAGTTTTTTGAGTCTTTCGTCACGATAATCATTCAAAGTAGTCATAATATTATTATCTTAGCATACTGTCCGCAAAAAAGCCAGCTTAGTATTGACAAAGCTGGCTATGTGTGATACAATAGAAAGATGGGCCTACTTAGGCAATGCTCTTAATTTTAACCTTCTTCCCATTAAAGTCAAAGGAGTCCCCAGCCTTACGGCCAAGCAATTCCTTGCCAATTGGCGATTCGTGCGAAATCTTGCCTTCAAGCGGATTTGCTTCGACTGGGCCAACTATAGTATAGGTGACTTCTTTGCCACCCATATCGATCACCGCGGTTGCACCGATAATGATTGTATCGGTTTTCTTGGCTTTTATCAAAGTAGCATTTTTGAGAGTTTCTTCGATTTCGAGGATACGGTTCTCAACGTTCTTCTGCTCGGCACGAGCATCGGTATATTCTTGATTTTCCGATAAGTCACCAAAGGCGCGTGCGGTAGCGATTCGCTCGGCGATAGCTGGGCGTTGCGCAACAAGTTCTGCTAATTCGTGTTCAAGTTCGGCATATCCTGCCGGAGTGAGGCTAATTGTCTTTTTCATAACTGCTAAAAGTTTATTATAGAATAATATGAAAGTCAAGGACTTCCTAAAGGAAACCTTGCTGATAGGCGTTACCCCCGAAGAAAAGCTTGTTCTTCTTCACTCAACCCCTATGTCAGCTCAATAAAAATTGGCTTAAAACGCGATAGTTTTGAAATTAAATGTATCGGCTGGGAAAATCTTAGTTTCACCAGTTGCACGATTCATGACTTCAATTTCATTCTTTTCAAGTCCACGGTCGGAGACAATTACGCGATACGGCAAACCGATTAGATCGGCATCTGCAAACTTCTCGCCTGGGCGAAGATCGCGGTCATCATACAGTACATCATCCTCATGCCCCACGTAAAGCTCCTCGGCCTTTTTGGTACCGGCTTCGCCAATCGAAATGAGATAATATTTATACGGTGCGACTTGCTCTGGCCAGACGAGACCTTTGTCATCAGCGTATTTCTCAGCAATCACGCCCATAACGCGAGAAATCCCGATGCCGTAACATCCCATGAGAACTGGCTTCTTCTTGCAGTCTTGATCCATAAATTCGAGGCCGAGCGGCGCAGAGTATTTCGTCTTTAAGGTAAAAATATTACCGACTTCGGCAGCCTTGGCGGATTGCAGTTCCTCGCGCTTTACGCCCAGCTCAGCAAGAACTTCGTCATTCAAAACTTCTTCATTTAATACGACTGATCTATCTGCGTTATAGTAGACTGTATCTTCACCAATGTCCGTCAAAGTTTGAAACTCATGGCTATACTTAGCGAACACGCCACCGCTAGCGAAAGTCTGATAAGTATCTTCGCCTATGCCCAACCGGTCATAAATTTTTTTGTAAGCTGTCTCGGCCTTATGATAGAATTCATCGTGCTGCGCTTCAGTCGCTGCAAAGCTATAAAGATCCTTCATAATAAATTCGCGCGTACGCATAATACCAGACTTTGCGCGCAGTTCATTGCGGAATTTGGTCTGAATCTGGTAAGCGGCTAGTGGTAAATCTTTGTAGCTATTAATGTACGTCTTCATGAGATTCGTAATCGGCTCTTCGTGGGTCGGGGCGAGACCTAGTTCTCCGCCCGCCGCTAGCTCCGTGCGAAACCAAACGTCCATTTTTTCAATATCCCAACGATCAGTTTTTTGCCACGGCTCAGGATTCTGCAAAGTCGAAAGTAGAATTTCCTGGCAGCCAATTGCGTCAAGCTCATCACGAACGATGGCTTTGATGTTGTCTAGTACCCGAAGCCCAAGCGGAAGATAATCATAGACACCAGCCAATTCCTTATGAACATAGCCGGCTCGTGATAAATACTGTGCGCCACGCGCAGTTTCGTCTTTTGGCGCATCATGAAGAGTTTTTACAAATGAATGACTTAAACGCATAATAGTTTATATTATAGCATAAAACTGCCACGTTAAAGTTGATTACTGATTATAAAAATCTAGCGAACTCATTATGGGTCAGCCTAGATTGCAACATATAATATATAGAAGGCGATGCCGTTCGAGAGCATATGGAGTAAAATACCACTCCAAATTGTGCCAGTTATTTCGCGCAAGCTACACATAACGACGCTGAGAGCAAAGGTCGCTACACCGACGTTCCACTGACCGTGCAACAAGCCGAACAATACTGAAACTAACAGCGTTGCTGAAACCGCACTTAGCTTCGTACGCATTTTGCCATAAAGCCAACCGCGCATTAGAATCTCTTCGGCGATCGGGGCAATCAGGACTAATGCAATCATCGCCATCACGCGATCGCCAGTCGTAATGAAATAGCCAAAACCAACATCCTGCGTCTGATCCTTATTGAACCATTCGAAGATAGACATCGCCATCGTAAGCACGTTCGCTAAAACTAAGTAGGCGACATAGCCAATCGGCGCTAAACCAATGTCGACAAAAGTCGGGAAATCGCCCATACCCATTTCATTGCGATTGGTCGCAAGCGGGTTGTTTTTGACCGAAATCGGAGTACTTAAGATTTTTTCTTCAACCGCATCCTCTGTTTGAGCTGCTTTCGTACCTGGATTAGCGAGTCTGCGGCGGGCTTTAGCTTGACGCCAGAGCCTTGGTGGCAGCCAAACGACTAATGCAATTGTTAGAGCGTACTGTAAAATACTATAAACCAATGTCCAGAGCGGTTTCGTCACAGCCTCGCCCAGCAACATTTGCATCGGGTAGGCAACAATGATCTGGCTAGCGGCAAAACTCAGCGCCACCCAAGCCAGCAAAAAGACTACGAAAGCGATTTTTTCTTTATCGAAATGCCATTTCTGACGCGGCTTTGTGGCTTTAGCGCCGGTTTTAACTGTTTTCTTGACAGTCTTCTGCTCTTCGTTTTTCATAGTTTAAAACAGCTTCACGATATCTAATACTGTAATGATCACGATAAGTGCCAACAAGACTAAGAAGGCGCGCGAGACAATCTTTTCCTCGGTCTCTTTGGTCAGTTTTTTGCCACGAAGCTTATATAGCGCAATTAGCAGCCAGCGACCACCATCTAGAGCTGGGATTGGCAGAACGTTCATGCAGGCAAGAGACACCGAAATCAAGGCGGCGAGAAAAGCTAGATTCGGCGCCCCAGCCTCGGCAAAAGCCGGGAACATCACTCCTACGATACCGACCGGTCCTGAGACTGAATCGCCAACCGTAGCAAGATCTTGTTTGCCGTCCTCGCGCACTTCAGCGCTTGGACTAAATTGTCGCCCAATCCCCGAAATTAAGTTCCAGACCAAGTCACCCAGCCCCTTGAAAGTTTCACCGGTAAGTTGTACGGTTAATCCGACACCGACGATTGGCGCCGACCAAGTTGAGCGAATGAAGCGCTGGCCGTATTCTTGCATTTCGATACCAAGACTATACTCTGCATCAGCAGGATTCAAAGTCGCAATAAGCTCCTTGGGTTCAGCATCGTCGCCACGTTTAACCTTATATTTTACTTCCTTACCAGCATTGTCTTTACCGTAGTTGATAATGTCGGAAGCCGACGTTACAGTCTGCCCATCGCCAAAACTAATAATTTCGTCTTCCGCCTCAAAACCGGCCTTCTCGGCTGGCGAGCCTTCAATCACCTTTGCTACGACGACGCCGTGGCCAACAATTTCCTCAGTAGCATCCTGGCCTAGGTAGAACTGCCCCGGAAGGAACTGCGGCATACCGGTGAAAGCCAGGACCGTCAGAACTATCGCAGCTACTAACCAGTTCATTGCGACGCCGCCGAATAAAATCTTCGTCTTGGCCCAAAAACTCGATGCTCCAAAAGTTCCTTTACGAGTATCAGCATCCGACTCGCCATCCATTGAGCAAAAGCCGCCAATCGGTAGCCAGTTAATGCTAAAAACTAAATTATCTTGGGGCTTTTGCCAGTCAGCCTTCGAGAGCCGAAGCCACTTCTTTTCGGTCTTGTCACCTTTTTTCCATTTCGGGTTACGCACCCAAGCAATTGCACGGGGCGGAAAGCCAATACCGAATTCTTTTACTGTTACTCCGTTGCGGCGGGCCATTATAAAATGTCCGAACTCATGCGCAACAATGAGTCCCATCAAAATTAAAAGTCCGATAATTACCCCAAATACAACATTCATGAGACTATTTTATCACACTTTCAAGTACTAGCATTAACTTTTTTGACGTTTTGGCGCGTATTACTTACCGAAACGGCGTTGCCGATCATTATAGTTGTCGATAACTAATTTAAGATCTTCCTTAGCAAAGGCCGGGAAAAACTTATCGATAAAAAGAAGCTCCGCATAAGCTGCTCGCCAAAGCATGAAACCAGACGTGCGTTCTTCACCGCTCGTACGCACAACAAAATCACAATCCGGAATCTCGGGATGATAGAGATACTTTTGAAAGTTCTCTGGCGTATAATTTTGGTCACCAGATTCGATCATTTTCTTGGCAGCATCGACAATTTCCCACTGTCCACCATAATTAAAACAAAAGCAGACAGTCAGACCAGTATTATCTTTTGTCGAAGCCTCAGATTCCATGAGGCTTTGCCAAATTTTCGGATCAACATGCTCAAAACGACCAAGGATCGCGATACGCATGTTGTATTTCTGAGCTTTTTTCGTCAAACGACCAATTTCGGAAGCTACCATGCCCATGAGGTAGTCGACCTCCTCTTTAGAACGGCTCCAGTTCTCGGTACTGAAGATAAAGAAAGAAACGTATTTAATATCAGTGTTCGCCAATTCTTCAATAATCATCTCTGCGACTTTTGAACCCTTACGGTGCCCTTCCAGAGTAGGCAGGCCATGTTCCTTAGCCCAACGACGATTGCCATCAGCGATAAAACCGATGTGTGTAAGTTTATTTGCCATTAGATCGCCATGATCTCCGCGGTTTTAGCTTTGAATAGCACGTCAATCTTATCAGTAAAGCTCTTCGTTAGCTCATCAATGCTCTTTTCGGCTCGTTTTACGGTATCTTCTGGCAGTTCAGCTGTCTTGAGCTCTTTGCGGGCATCTTCTCGGACGTTACGGATGGCAACCTTAGCATCCTCAACTTTGCTAGAGGCAGTCTTTACGATTTCTTTGCGTCGCTCTTCGGTTAGTGGAGGGACCGGCACTCGTACGACATGACCATCGTCAGATGGGTTAAGTCCAAGAGTCTGATCTTCGCGAATCGCCTTAGAGATAGCTTGAATATTAGCGGGATCAAACGGAGTAACCTGAAGCATGGTTCCACCTGAAGCCGTCACGTTAGCAACTTGGTTTAATGGCATGAATTGGCCATATGCTTCGACTTTGATATTAGCAAGCATATCAGGGTGTGCACGTCCAGTACGGACTTTTTTCATTTCATCTTGAAAGCGTTGCACCGCGGCTTCCATAGCTTTGCGATATTCATTGTCGTCAAACATATAACCTCCTAAGTTTGTTTTTACTCAGTTACGCCGAGTTCGAGGCGCTTGAACTGACGGACCGTGATGTTCTCACCAGTTTTTGCAATAGCCTCTTTGATAAATTGAGCGACTGTCAGGCTATCATCCATGATGTACGGTTGCTCCATGAGAACCTTGTCAGAGAAGGCCTTTTTAACTTGACCGCTGATAATCTGGTCTTTCATGTTTTCTGGACCATGGAAGTTGTCTTCGAATTCTTTCTTTTTGGCGTTCAGGACGTCTTCTGGTACATCTTCAATCGTAACGTAAAGTGGGGCCATTGAAGCAACTTGCATTGCAATTTTGTGGGCAAGATCTTTGAATTCGTCGGTTTTGGCAACGAAGCTGGTCTCGCAGTTTACTTCGACGATTGCACCAAGGCGACCATCATGAATATAAGAGTCGATAATGCCTTCGCGGGTTTCACGGTCTCCACGCTTTTCGGCTTTGGTCATACCTTTTTTGCGCATTGCATCAAGCGCTTTGTCGAAATCACCTTTCGCTTCAACAAGTGCCTGCTTCGCATCAGTAAGCCCGACGCCCGAAAGCTCTTTTAACTTCTTGATTAGTTCAATCGAAATAGCCTTAACTTCGCCGGCTTTTTCTTTTAGTTCTTGACTCATTCTTCCTCCTTATTTTTGAGTTTTTGACAAAATTTGACAAAAGTGGTTCTTAAGCTTACTTTAAGCTTCTTTCTTATTTGCGCCTTCTTTAATAGCGGCAACAACGTAGTCAAGAATCAATTGGACGGACTTAATCGCGTCGTCGTTGGCTGGGATAACGTAGTCGACATTAGTCGGGTCAACGTTAGTATCAACGATTGCAAATACCGGGATCTTGAGAGTATTAGCTTCTTTGATAGCGTTTTTATCCTGGCAGGCGTCAGCAATCACGAGAGCGGCTGGCTGTTCATTCATATCCTTGATGCCGCCGTAGCGCTCGTTCAAGAGGTCGATTTCTTCCTGATAGCGCTGGACTTCGAGCTTCGAGTAGCGAGCTTCGAGCTCACCTGAAGCCATACGGCGTTCAAGGTCCTTAAGCTTCTTAATCTGCTTATTCACAGTGTCAACGTTAGTTAAAACACCACCAACCCAACGTACGGTGACGTATGGCATATCAACCGACTCTGCAGCGGACTTAGTGATGTCTTTAAGCTGTTTCTTTGTGCCGACAAAGAGAATCTTCTTACCGCTCGCAGCAATCTTAGTGAGTTCTGGGAGAGCAGCCTCGAGAGCCTCAACAGTCTTTTCGAGATTAATAATATGGCCACCTTGGCGTTTGCTGTGGATGTATGGCGCCATCTTTGGGTGCCAGCGGCTAGTTTTGTGGCCGAAGTGCGCGCCCGATTCGAGCAACGCCTTCATGTCGATATCTACGGTCATGTGGTTATCCTTTCACTTAGGCTACAGGATTGACGCTACCCGCGTCAGGAAACCTCCCATAGCTGTTTCATTTGATATATTCTGCGATAATTATAGCGCAGTTGGAGAGATATGTCAAACATTTTGCAAAAAGTTAGGCGCGCTCAAACTCGAGCGCGCCCGCCAAGCTACTGTTAGATTAGCTTCCTAACTATGGTTCTTCGCAAAATCTTGCAACAGCTCCTGACAAAGCGCCACCTTTTCCGCTGGATCAAGAAAAGCCGATAGCGCTGCAGTAAGATTACAGCGAAGTAGATCCTCTTCGGTGAAGCCATAGCGTTGCATCAGCATTTCGTACTCTTGTTCCAGGGTAATGTTTGAAACGGTGCGATTATCGACATCGATCACGACCGGGATACCTATGTCTAGTAGACGCTTTACGGGATGTTCCTCGGGTGACCGATAGAGGTGAGTATCAAAGTTACTGGTTACACAAATTTCCAACGGAATCTGTTTCGCGATCAGCCTTTTCATAGTGTAATTAGATCCAGCCGACCGCACGCCATGACCGATTCGTTGCGCGCCAAAGCAAATCGCATCGTTGATGCCCTGATAAGAATCGGCCTCTCCAGCGTGAATCGTGAAGGGTATACCCCGTTGCTTTGCTAACGCAAAAAGCTCCTCAAATTCACAATTTGGATGAGCGGCCTCGTCTCCTGCTAAATCGATCCCGCAAACTCCGCGGTCTAGCGCCTCCTGAGCTAGCGAGATAATCTGTTCATTCTTTGCTCGCGGAAAATCGCGCATCATGCAAAGGATAAGATTCGACTTTAACTCTGGCACTGCCCGCAGTCCCTCCAGTACTGCTTGGATTACTTGATACGGATACAACCCCTGCCGCGTGTGGTATAGTGGGCAAAAACGCACCTCAGCATAGATGACACTGTCAGCAGCCAGAGCTAACGCCAACCGGTAAGCCGCATCGCGCAGGCTCTGCCAACTTTGCAATAACCCAATTGGCGCAGCAAATTTGCTCAGGTAATCTGCTAGGCTATCCGAACCGTGGCCAATCATCTCTTGAGAGACATCGTACCCCGCGATCTCTGCCGCGAGGGCCTGGTCGAGTGACCCATCTAGGTGGGTGTGCAGTGCGATTTTCTTCATTTTCACCAATTCCTTCCTATCTAAGGTAGTTATCCGAGCGTTTAAGCTATCTAATGCAACCCGATCTAACAGTTGTAAAATGCATGAGCTAGCCCAGTCACCCAAATCAATTTCAATTATAGCACAGATACTCACCTCGCTAAAAACAGGGTTTACAGTGCGGGGAAAGTTTGGTATAATTAGCGATAGTTATGAGTAAAAAAGTTTCACAACCGCAAGATTATCGCTATGTTGTTTTTATGGATGAGGCAGCGAACTTTTCGTTCTTGACTCGTTCCTCAGCGCAGAGCGAAGAGACTATCAAGTGGACCGACGGACAGGAATACCCTCTAATTAAGGTACAGATTTCTTCGGCTTCTCACCCATTCTTTACTGGTGAAGAGAAGATTATCGATACCGAAGGTCGCGTTGACCGCTTCAAGGCTCGTGCTGAGCGGGCTGCAAAGCTTCGTGCTTCTCTTGGCAACAAGACCAAGAAGGCTGAAAAAGAAGCCGAGAAGAAAGCCGCTAAAGCTACGGCTGAGAAATAGTCTTTGAATCAAAATTCCGGCGTTTAGGCCGGTTTTTTGATGGATTTGGTCAGTAAAATGGCCAGCTTGGCGATTTTCGAAAAAGTTAGGGACGGCACTGCGGCCGTCCCGTTGGGGTAGAGGTAGATTTGTTCCCGTGATTACGGGCAGGAATTCTGGGGTAAGTTTAGAGGCTTACTCCCTTATTCGGCTGGGCAATGTTTAGCGACCCTTCTCGCGAACCAGCCGCTCCAACCGATCGCGGCTCCAGCCACGCCGTTTACCCTCATCGTAGATCTGGCGCGGAGAGCCCGTAATGCCGTCGAAGGTAGTCAGGCCTCCCTCCGGCAGAAAACTTTTGCGGGCGTCGTCCAGTGACGAATACTGCATACCGGCATAACCAGTCGGCTGCGTTCCGGCAGGAGTAGTATCAGTACCAAACAAAAAATCAAAACCAGGCAACGCATGTCGCCTCCTTTTCTAAATTTTCACTAACTCTCGCGTCCTTGCGGTGGGCTAGCGGCAGAAAAACGGAATGCGCATCCTTGCGACTTTGGTGCTAAACCATTAGAATCACCTCTCAAAATGTGCTATTACGGGTAAACCCGCAGCTTTCGCGCTAACCAGCACGAAAGCAATATATCCTTGGATGCAAATTGCAACTTCGGCTATACTGTTGGGATTTTATCACAGGAGAAGGGTTATGTCAAGTACGTTAATGGCTAGACAACGGAGGGAGCGACCAAGTGCACGGTTGCCAGCGTCAGTTGCTATTAGGGCATTTGCGCCATTTATACGAACTAGAAAAGCCAGATCGATTTTGTTTGCAGTTCCGGACCAGATGCGTGTATTGTTTGTATCATAGATATTAGCAGCTACTGTATGAATGTTCCCGCTGCGGATGAAGAGGCCTCTCCTCCTGTTCGGTGCAAAATCAATCAGCTGATTGATTTTGCTAAACGTTTAATAGACATAGAGCGCTGTTAAAATCGTTCAGTTGAGCGATTTTAACCCGAACAACAAAAGTAGCCAGATCTTCGTCCGCAGCGGGTATATGCATACATCTGGCATTCCGTCGTTATATAACCTTGGCATCGTAGGATACATTGGCAGTTCTAGGGCTTTAAGTAATGATAATCCTAATTATTCCTATAATTATGACTACTATAACACCTATTCTGAGCCATCCTATAAGTTTGCGCACTCTAATGCTCAGTCCCTCCGTTGTCTAGCCATAGAGTAATCAAGAAAGGATGAAGAAGGTTAAGATTGCACTCCTCTTGTAGAGTTCAGCAATTTATCAACAAACGCTTTCACGTCTTTTAGCGTATTTCCCTTATCAGACGGAAGGAAGAGCTCTGGATCACTTACGAATTCAAGCGAAATTAGTTGACGATAAACCACTTCGATCAATCGCTTTAACGCTTCTTCGTCAGCATCGTTAAATTCATAGACTTTGTCGTAAACCTTCCCTTCTGCATCTGGGGTGACAAAAAGTATATGCCCAGCAGTAACGTGATACTTTTGGTAAGTCGGCGATAAATTAAGTAATAGCTTGTAAAAACCCAGCTGAAGTCGATATTTATAGAGCGTTGGATGACGATCCCACTTCTCTTTATGAAAATTGCCGGTCTTATAATCAAAAATTTCGATTGTTTTTGCTTCTTGATTAATTTCAATATGGTCGATTTTGCCGGTAACTGGAATGTCTCCGAGGTGTAGTTTTTCGCTAGATAGATTTACTTCCGCTTTTGCACCTGGGCGCCGAACCAGCTCTCCAAATTCACCAAGCGCCGTTTTGAGGCTACTAAGCCCTTTTTCGGCCAAGGTCAGCCGTTCAAGATCGTCAAGGGCGGCTTTTGGTGCCTCATTCTCGAAATATTCCAGAGCCTGCTCGTCTGTATAGCTCTGGTTAGTGATTTTTTCAAAGACAGCGTGCAGCAAGGTTCCATAGCAAAGTGAGAAATTCGCTGGCTCGCTCGGAGCACGCAGAACTTTACGCTGATAAACCTTTTGCGGTCCGCCGTAAATAACGTCAATAAAATCAGTCAAGTCGGTCGCACTCAGGCGATAAGATTTCATGCGCTCGCGTAGCAATTCCATCACATCTGGCTGTAACTTCTGATAAGCCGCGATCCAGCCCAGCCGCAAGGTTGCAATCTTGCCAAGATCGTCAAGCTCGTCGAGATGGAGTTGAATTTCTTGGCTGCCTTCTGGTAAATACGGTGAAAGCCCAACTTCTTCATCACGGCTATTTTCTGAAAGATAGCGTAATCTTGCAAGAGTGCCTCCACTAGCATTATTCACTGCGTTACTTAAGGTCAGACATTGCTTAGCTCGAGTCAGCGCTACAAAGAAAAGTCGTAGCTTTTCATCATCAGTGATACCAGTATGCCGAATTTGGATTAAGTTTTTCGGTAAAGCAAAGCGATTATTATTACCACTCGATTTTCCCCAGGATGCGTCATCTACTGAAGTCAAGAAGACGTATTTAAATTCAAGTCCTTTACTTTTATGCGCGGTCATGACTTGAACCGAGTTACTACTGTCTCGATAAATACTAATCCGAGTTATTGCCGTCTCGGCTTCCTCAAAATCATTCACAGTCGCGACCAACTCCGGCAATTTCGGGATAAAATCGTTTCGCTTGACATACTCGGATTGGATGTGCGCCGAAATCGCCTGGCGCAAGCTAGCGAGATTCTCGTAAAATTCCAATAATTCCGCGGTTGAGAGAGTTTTTTCATAAAATTCACTGATCGGCATTTTCTGCTCATCCATTTTCTGGTTTCCCAGCAAGAAGTCCAACCAAAGTTCCAGCGGCGCCGAGAAGCTTCGCTTAACAAGTTCCGCTAATAAACCCGCTACTTTTTCCAATTCCGGACTACCTTGCAAGTATTCAAGGGTATCCCGAGGCGAACGCGAGACTTCGCTGACCGCTTCGATAATCATCTCCGCCGGTAGCTGCCAGAAGTCGAAGGAGAGAATCTCTAGCAGCTGGTAGCTCGGCTGCCGGCCTTTTGCCAGCTCCTGTACGAAGCGCGCCAGCTTAACAATCTGTTGAATTCGTGCGTCAACCAGAATATTATCTCGCTTTTCATAAATGACATCGATATTCCGTTCTTTTAAAAAAGGCAGGATTGGAGCAATATTTTTATGCTTCGGGGCGATAATTGCGATTTCGTTCGGGTCTTCGCCTTTTCTAATTAAGGTCTCAATTTGTTCTGCTAGCCAATAATATTCAGCTTCGCTCCCCGGAAATTCATGCCGAGAAACCTGAGTGCAAGGCTCAGTCGGACGCATTGCCTGTAGACTTTTATCAATATCATAATTTTTCGCGAAGCTATTTTCGACTTGTTCAGCAACTCGACGTGAAAGACCCAAGATTTCAGCAGTACTACGATAATTCTTCGTTAAAGTGATGATCTCCGCCTCGTAATGTTTCTGAAAATCCATCAAGTTCGACGCATTCGCACCCTGAAACTCAAAAATTGCTTGATCGTCATCACCTACTGCCATTACAACCGGTTTTTCATAATCAGTAATCAGTTTAATCAGCTCAAATTGCGAGGCATTAGTATCTTGGAACTCGTCCAGTAGCACATACTGGAACTGCTCTTGGAGGCTCATCCGAAATCCTTCATCGGTCTTTAAGAAATGAATTGCCTGTTCGATCATATCGTTAAAGTCAAATAAACCGTTCTCTTGCAATTTTTGCGAATAATACTCCATGATATTTGCCAGCGAAAGCAGCTTCTTATTCGCAATCGTATCTGCGAGACGATAGGCCTTAATGCTATTTTCGGTTGTCGCCTCAAACCACTTGTCCTTCCATGCCGAAAGCGGCTTTAGCTTCGGCTTTTCCTCGGCCTCAAGTTCTTTAATAATCTGATCGAGCTCACGAGCCATCAAGTTCGCAGTACGCTCAATATTTCCTGCGATCGGCTCCGGCGAAATGTATTTAGTTAGCACTTCAAGAATTGGACGATAAGTTCCCTCAACTGCTACTGGGAATTTGCTTCGCGGAACATACGCCAACAAGATCGGCGAGACTTCTTCGCTAATCTGGGTACTATCGGCAATGTTTTGCTCGGCAATCTTGCGTAAATTACCTGCGCTAAGCCTCGCCGCCTTTGCATTACCGATAGTTTCAATAAGCTCAGGAATCGCCGCGTCTTTCAGGATGTCCATAGCTGGAAGATGTTTCTGGATTTCTTTAATTATCTTATACTGAGTAGTTTCATCAACTGGCGCATCAAGCGCGCGTTCCATAGTTTCGGCATAATTCTTATAGCGCTCAAGTAAACTAGCGCCGAAAGCGTGATAGGTATGGATGTTCACATCCATCGCGTCCTTGCCGATCATAGTTCGCAAACGATCGCGCATATTCTCGGCTCCGGCCTCGGTAAAAGTTAGGCAAAGTACATTGCTAGCGTTGGCGTCGGTCGTTTCTAGGATATGTGCTACTTTCGCCGATAGTAGCTGGGTCTTACCTGTCCCCGGACCTGCTAAGACCAAGAGCGGACCTTCAAGATAGCTGACAGCTCTCTGTTGTTCGGCATTAAGCGGCATTTTTCCGCTCCAAAACGACTAAGTTTTCGATGTGTGGTGTGCGCGGAAAGAAATTAAACGGCATTACAGCAAGCGGACGATAGTGCTTAAGTAGCATTGCTACGTCGCGCACTTGGGTCGCCGGATTACAGGAAAGATAGATAACCCGATTCGGCTGTTCCCCCAATAACTTCTCGATCAGCTCTGGTCGGCAGCCAGCACGAGGCGGGTCAAGGATAACAGTTTGGTCGGGATGGATATATCCGAGCGCTTCCTCTGATTTCGCTAAGACCGGATGAGCGCCGGTACCCTGACAGTTACGCTCCATTTCACGGTAAGCCGCCTTATCACATTCAACTAACGTAAGTTTCTTGCCTCTAGCCACTGATAGCCCGATCGTACCAACCCCAGCGTACAGGTCTAACACATTCTCATCCTGCACCCATTTAGCAATTTCGGTGAGCGCCAGTTCATAAACCGGCAGATTGATCTGAAAAAAACCATTTGGCGAATAGGTATATTCTCGTCCCAAGATTTTATCCTTGAGCTGCGCGAACTGTGGATGAGGGTGATGATTCTCGAGCAGCCCACCGCTCACTTCACCGGCCTGATTAGCTCTTAATAGTATGCTCTGATATTTACGTGCTTCCTCACCGCGAATATTCAAACCAGAGACAATCTCCTCGGCCTTAGCGAAAATCTCTGGCCGCTCGAGGCTGGAGCTTTGTACCGCGACTTTGCTATGGGAGCCGCGCGTCCGAAAAGCGGGATAAATTTTTTGGTCTTCATGGCTATAATATAAAGCATATTCCATCTTGTTCCGATAGTAGTATTCTCGCCCATCGGTCCGCGTCTCAGCAATTTCGAGCGCAAAACTTTCCGACTCTCCGCGGGTCTTAACTCCGCCAAATTCGATGTTTTGCTGTCGAAAAACTTCGCGTACTAACTCGCGTTTTTCGGACAATTCATAATCGTAGTCAAAAATCTGCCACGGTGAAGTAGAGAGGTAGCATTCGTCCTTTGGGCTAACGCGTCTCTTAGACTCTTGCTCAATTTCCACCGCAATCGCTTCAACAAAGCTAGCTTTTTCTTTCGCAACAATCGCTTTCGTTACAGTTTCACCTGGCAAGGCATTCCATAGGAAGATTTTTTTACCATCTACCAGAGTACCAAGCGCCTGACCGCCAGGAATGAGTTTATCAACCTTTATGCATTCTGTGATATATTCTGGTGCTTTTTTTGCCATATTTAGGCTTTTCTTGCTCATCTTCTGCTTATTTTATTTATATGGTGATATATTATTCATAGCGAAGGGCGTCGATAGGATTCTTGTGTGCAGCTTTCCAAGCTGGCGCCGTACCGGCCAAAAGGGCAATAAACATCACGACGAGAATAATCGGGACTACGTTGCTGGGTGTAAATTCGAAAAGATTGAAAGTCGGGAATGCTTCCAAGAAACCGCCAGGTGCGTGAACAGCCACGTTTACTATGTTACCAATAATCATCGCAACCGCCACGCCTAGAGCTGATCCCCAAAAGCCCAGAGCAATCGCTTCGACCGCGAATTCAAGAAAGATTTTGCCAGAAGACATACCAAGTGCCTTATCGAGGCCAATCTCGCGGGTGCGTTCCTCAACTGACATTAATAAGGTGTTCACGATGCCTATTGAGGCCGCAAGTAAGGCAATCCCGCCAAAAATTGTGAATACGATCATGATTACATCAAAGAAAGTTCTAATCGTCCCCATCATATCCGAAACAGTGACGCCATAGAAACCATTCTCCTGCAGATGATCTTTAATTTCCTGCTCGGTGTACTTGTCTGTATCAAAACGTGCCTGTACTGCATAGGGCTTAAAGAGCTGGTCGCGTGACTGAGTCTTGAGCATGGTAGCATAGATCGCTTCTACCATGTCGTCCTCGAGTTTGCGCGAAATCACAGAGCCGTTTACTGCGACGACGCCTTTCGCCTGTACGCCTACGACCTTCGCTTTGAAGCTGGTTGGCTGTTTCGTGACATTGTCTAGCACCGTCAAGGTAACTGTCTTGCCTATTGCATTCTCATCCGAACCAAAGCCGAGAGCCTCCGCATAACCTGGCTCCAGCATAATCTGAGCTTCGTCGCTATCATTATCTGGCAGGCCACCAGCCGTAGAAGCGATCGAGAAATCCCCTGGCGGCATCGCGCCCACAGAGATCGTATATTTTTTGTCAGTCTTATCGCTAGTAATATATTCAACTGGCGCCTGTTTCACAGCGTAAATCGTGTCACCATCAATACCATCGATATTCTTCAGCTTTTCTAACTGTTCATTAGTGAAAGCCGTCATCGTCTGATTCGGATCATACTCTTGCGGCTCGCTGTTGCCAGCACCCATCATCGTGCTTAGCGTGCTCACCGAACCCTCGGCCATAATCATAATATAGTCTTCGCCGCCCAGGCTTGCCGTTTGTTCGTCAATAAATGAGTTCACTCCAGCATTAATTGCTACATTCAGGACAATCGTAAAGCTACCCACGAAAATAGCAAGAATAGTCAAAAAGGTACGTACCTTATTCCGAAAAAGGTTATGGTTTGCTGTTTTGATAATTTCAAAAAGACCCATTAGGCTTTTGCTCCTTTCTTGGCAGTCTTGGTAGATGATTTCGTATCTTTTGTAGACTTTGTGGCTTTTGCAGCCTTTGCAGCGGCTCTTGTAGCTTTCTTCAGCTCCTTTGCGCCAGTGTCTTCGACAATCTTACCATCCATAACGCGAACCTGGCGGCTGCAAAGCTTTGCTAGGTCTTCGTCATGGGTAACGATAATTAGAGTTGTACCTTTTTTGTTGGCATTAAAAAGCAGCTTAATGACTTTGTCGCCCGTCGCCGAGTCGAGATTACCAGTCGGTTCATCGGCAAAAATAATACTTGGGTTGTTCACTAATGCTCGAGCAATACAAACGCGTTGTTTTTGGCCACCAGAAAGATCATTAGCCTTAAACTTGATTCGTTCTTCGAGGCCAACCGTCTTCAGTGCGCTCTTGGCCAGCTCTCTACGCGCCTTACGTTTAGTGCCGGCGATTTTCAACGGCAACATAACGTTCTCAAGTACGGTGTCGTTTGGATTCATGAAGAATTGTTGAAAAACGAAACCAAAACTACGATTACGTAGACGGTTTAGCTTGCGCGCACGAAGTTTAGTCGAATCAACTCCTTCAATCTTAATCGTGCCAGAAGTCGGTTTGTCGAGTAAAGCCAAGAGATGCATGAGAGTCGACTTGCCTGATCCAGACTTGCCAATGATTGCTACTGACTCACCTTCGTAGATATCGAGGTCGATGTTCTTGAGTGCTTTGAAAGCAGCCGAGCGTTTGCCATAAACTTTAACCAGGTTCTTGACTTCAATGACTTTATTCATTTCCATATTATAGCACGCACCTTTCCCCTTTTTAACAATTTAGCGGGCGTATTGCCAGATTTGCCCTTCCGACGAGTCTAAAACAGAGACCCCCATCATTAAGAGCTCATCGCGCAACTGATCAGATTTTGCGAAATCACGTTCATCACGAGCAATCCCGCGTTGTCGCAATAATTCCTTTACTGCATCGCTAATATCTGGAGTGTCATCGATTAATCCTAGGCCAAACAGCTGATCAATCTCGCGCCAAAGCTCTAGGCTGATATCACCGAGAACATCAATAATAGCAAAAGCCAATGGTGAGTTAAGATTATCGCTCACGGCATTGAGAATCTTTCCATATTCTTCTTCGGTGCTATTGTCTCCAGATCTTTCTTGATAGCATTTCGCGATACGGTTTCTCCATTTTAAACGCCTCGCGCGGGCAGCTTCGAGATCAGTTATACTGAAATCGCGTTCAGATTGGTAGTGACCTTGAAGCACCCACATCTTAAAGTCTAGGGGCGAGTAGCCTTTTTCGGCAAGATCATTGAGGCTATAGCCGTTCCCGAGACTCTTAGAGATTTTCTGCCCCTCTGAGGTTAGGTGATTACAATGTAACCAATATTTGGACAGCTGACGCTCAAAAGCCGCTTCGCTTTGTGCGATTTCGTTTGTGTGATGTACTGGAATATGGTCGATACCACCAGTATGAATATCAATAGTTTCGCCCAACTCCTGATGAATAATCGTCGAACATTCAAGGTGCCAACCTGGGTAGCCCGGGCGGCCAAGATACTCCCAGCGCATTTCATGCTTTTCGTCCGGCTGAATGAATTTCCAGAGTGCAAAATCCGAAATATTGCGTTTTTCATCAGAGAACTCTACCCTAGCTCCAGCCTTGAGCTGATCTAGGTTCAGTCCAGCGAATTCCGCATACTTGCTAAATTTACTCGTATCATAATAAACTCCATCGGTTGTTTCATAGGTATAGCCTTTTTCTGTCAGAATATCCACAATCTGCTCATCTTCGGCGATATAATCGGTCGCTCGTGCCCAAACTGCCGGCTGGACTAGATTTAGCGCAGCATAATCCTTCTGGAACTCGCCAATATATCTCTCAGCTATCTCCCAAACCGTTTGGCCAGTCTGGCGCGCGCCCTTTTCGAGTTTGTCTTCACCATCATCACCATCAGAAACTAAATGACCTACATCAGTCAAGTTTAGGACGCGTTTCACGCCATAACCATTCGCCTGTAGACTGCGCACAAGTAAGTCCCAATAGACGTAAGCTGCGAAATTTCCGATGTGCGGCGTGCTATACACGGTCGGTCCGCAAGTATAAATCTTTACCTCTGACGTATCAAACGGTACGAAATTTTCAACTTTGCGCGAGAGCTGATTATAGATTCTAACTTTAGACTTCATCTTTTAACACTTTCTTGATTTCTAGTAATATTTTAGCACGTTTTGCGACCGAAATATCGTGATGACCGATAGCGCTGACGTAGGTCAGGTAATGCGGATTTGCTTTAGCAGCACGTCGTAAATTCGAACCCATGACAAGCGGATCAAAATATCCATGAATCACCACGGTGGGGACGCGAATTTTGGTATAAGTTTGATAGTTCTTAGGATTGAGAATAATCTCTTCCATCGATTTAGCAAAAGCTGCCGTTTTAATATAGTAGGAGCGAAAACTACTGAAACGCTGCGCAAGGCGCGCGATAACCTCAGCTGCTGGGACATCTACAGCAATAGCGTGTAATGCGGAATATGATTTTACATAAACTTTATCTGGCAATTTAGCGAGTTCCTCCGCCATCAGCACCGGTGGCGAGACTAAGATAAGTTTTTTTAGTTCGACATTGGGAGTAAAATTAGTCGCATAATCGGCCGCGATTAACGACCCCATTGAGTGCCCAACTAAAACTACCGGTGAACGTACTTTGAGTTTTTTGAGCGTGCGGTCTAGGGCTTTTTCATAGTCAAGGTACACGTAATCAAGCCAGTCTGCTTGCAAAGATTTGCCAAACCCAAGCAGATCAAGCGCGATTAGGCGGACCTTCTTCAACTCGGGATCTTTCTCGAATTGGCGGCAAGTTGAACGCCAGGTGTCTGAATTCGCC
>CANEKB010000002.1 GCA_947427985.1 uncultured Candidatus Saccharibacteria bacterium | reverse complement strand
TCCACTATCAGTGCCCTTATGTACCTTTTTATGCATTGACTTAACTAGCAATCGAAATTTGATCGCTAGATCCGTCTTACAATTTTTTCATCGTTGTCTCAAATTGTTAATTCGAAATCTCACACACGAGAATAAAAGCTCTATTGATAGATTTTTACCTCGCATAGTTTCTATCTTAATCCAGAGGTTGTTCTTTGCAACTTGTTTAACTTTCTTTAGTATAGCGCACATCCCGAAACAATGCAAGACTTTTTTTGAAGATTTTTCGACTTTTTGGGGACTTTTTTGGTCCTACCCCTGTTACGAAGTGCGAAGAATCTCAAGAATTACACTCGAAATGATGCCTTTGAGATGTCTAAATACATTTGCGGAGCTGAGTCTTTACGAAAGACTAGCGCAAACTGTCTCTATCCTAGCACATAAATTGACAAATGTCAATACTTTTTACGGCTATTTTGGTGAATTCTGCAAGCTTTAGCCAGGTATTTTGCTTGGATGGGTAATTTTTAGCATAATAACTATTGACTTTTTCAGCGATTTGTGATAAAATGGCAAGCGGAAAGTATATTATTATACGGTTCCCAACCAGTAATGTCAAAAACAGAGGCTGGAGTAATTTTACAACGGAAGGAGAGAAGCTTATGACGCTGAATGGCTATCTTAATAGCCTGGACGAAATGAGCTGCAGCGACGGCACAGACCCAGAGGGAATACTAGACTACATTGAAAGATGGGAGGCAAGACAAACTAAACGTGTCCCTGAGCCGGGGCACGTAGCAGTCGAAACCGTAGACGACCTGCGTTCGGCAACCCGAGAGGAGTTCCAAGACGATCTCGAGGAGGAAATGCCCGATCTATTTGGGAACACTAAACGGTGTGAGCAGAAGAAGGCTGTCATACGGAAAGATCTAACGGCGCTCGTAAATATGTATCAGCGGCCACATTCGCGACATGGTTCTGAACAGCTACGCTACTATAGATACTGGCGCGCTAATTTTATTCGAAGCGACCAACTGCCGAACCAACACACACTAACGCGAATCACTGCGGAACGACTATTGCTACTTTTTCCGCAAGCAAGCAATTTTACTGAGCTGGCGATTCTATTCGGGTTCGCTGATCAGCTACCAGCAGATCAGCAAGACTCGGAACTCATCAAACGACTCCAATGTAAAGGCTTCCACTATGCACACGAGCGCCTAAAGGTGCAAGAAGATCACGACAAAGTATTACTTGAGGTCGTGGAGCGACGGGCTGTCAAAATTGCCGGAATCGTGTCTAACATTCCTCAAGAAAATATCGACGAAGCTGTAATGCGTGCTAGGCGAAAAATTCACGACGAAGAGATTGAAGCCTACTGGGCACGCCGACGTGGACAAGAGGCAAAGGCTAAGCAGGCACAGGAGGCCGAACGCATCCGCAGGCAAAATTATGATAAGCGGAGTAGCGGGCAGTCTACGCGCACGACAACTACGACACAGCAGACCTATCATGGTACCACAGGAAGTGCGACGGTCAAAGACGGTTTCATATCATCATTGTGCACCAGCATCGGTAAGATTGTCGATGGCGTTCTCAGTCTCGTCGGTGAACTGCTTGACGAGACTTATCCCGGCGGCGAGCCGAAGTAATCCCCTTCCCTAGCAAGCCCCTACTATAATAGTAGGGGCTTATTTTTGTACATATATAATATATAAGGAAACCCACGCCTACTCGGTTCGGCGTGGGTTGTTTGGGCTAGTTAATTTCTTGCGGAAGTCCCTAAGTAGTTGTACTGGTCGCCGTAGTTTAACATAATGGTTTCTATGAGTGCCTTGCGACCGCCAAATAACTTTTTAATTCTAGAATAATCCTTCTTCGGCATATCAGCAGGCATAAGCCAACGGCCAAATGCGATGCTACTATTTAAGTATTTATCCATACAGTCTCTCTGGCATGCTTCGCGCCTCCGTTGAAAACCCGATTTATTAACCAGCAAGTCACCGCACAACTTAATGGCCTCTTCTCTAATATTATGAATATCACCGAATCTTGAAAGCATTGAATATGCCGACGGTAACCGATCATTGGCATCAATCTCGTGTGCGGTTAGCCAATGTTCAGCCTTTTTACTTTCTACGAAATAAATCTTGAGTAATTCCTCGTCAGTCTTTTCTATGTAGTGTAATGGTTGTTCAAGACTGCAACGTATTTCATCAAGCGGACCACATAGCCGAACAACCGTATCCGAACGTGGCAGACGAGGGTTATCGTCAATTGTTGCTTTACAAATACGGATACCTCTACTTGCCATTTTTTTGAGCTCCAACCATACCACATCTGGGTCATTTGGGTAGCGCGCGACATAAGCCCGAAGGTTAAGCATCTCAAGTGGTACACGCGTTTCACCAAACAGTCTTAAGAGGGTGGCTGGGCTCGGAACGTTCGGGTTATATGTTAGCATATCGCATGTTACCAGCGTTCCTTCTGGAAATGCCTCTTTTAGGGCCGCTAGAGCTTCTTCTCGCGTCCAAGGTATATTTCTATGCCTTGAATTAAAAGCCTTCTCCAGCAGTCGCTCCACATCCACCCGCTCGACCCGGAACTTCGTAGCCGGGATATCGACGACAATCGGATCGGGCTTAGCGGAAGGCGAATAGTTCGGGGTGGATTCAGCACGCTTCTTTGCGGTTTCTTCCATTTCGAGGATCATAGCAATCCTCTTGATGTTCGCAACGTAGTCGAGCACGCGCACAGTGCGTTTTTCGCCGCTGATGCGCAGACCTCGGCCGAGCTGCTGGAAGAAAATAATTGAAGATTCGGTTGCTCGCAGAAATACCACAACATCAGCCTCCGGTACATCGATGCCTTCGTTCAACATATTGACTGAGATAATAATACGGATGTCGCCAGAGCGGAAACTGCTCAGGATCGCTTCGTTCAGACTGGGACTTTGACCAGAATGGATGACGGCGGCTTCCCCACCGAAGTGGTAAGCCATCGCATTCGCATGGTCAATATTTGAACAGAACACGAAAATGCTGGGGTTTTCCAGGTCAGCAGTTTGCTCACGAATCGACGCAACAATCTCCTCATCACGCTTAGGCGCGAAGATAGTCTTGTTAAGCTGGGCAATGGAGACTTTTTCGTTCGAAGCCTGCGGACCGACGTATTTCTCGAATTCCTCCTGGTTGAGGTCATCGAGCATCACGCGGTAGTCGACACGAGCGAGCCAACCTTCAGCCCAACCGTCGTAAATATCCATCTGGAAAAGGACTTGGTCGTAAGTCTCCAGGATATCTCGACCGTCGGGGCGATCTTTCGTGGCGGTCAAACCCACCAGGAACTGCGGTTCAAAATAATCCGGAGTAGGCTGATAGGTATTGGCCGCGGTGTGATGCGCCTCGTCCACAACGATGTAGTCAAAGACACTCGAAACAAACTCTTCGCGGTGGTTATGCATGCTCTGGAAGGTGGCGAAAAGAAAAGTGACAGTATGCGTAGTTTTGTAATTACCCGTATACATGCCGTAGCTATATTCTTCGCCAAAAAATTTCCGGAACTTTCTCTTGGACTGGGCCAGGATACTTTCTTGGTGACAGAGGTAGAGGATATGCGCGTTCGGGCATTCTTGCAGGAATTGCTGGAGATCGAAGATCGTAGTCAAGGTCTTGCCGAGGCCGCTTGCCATTACGACGAGCCCTTTCTTGGCACCACTGGCTCTCGCTTCCGCGAGAGAAGTGATACACCGAGTTTGATAAGGGCGTGGTTTGTAAGTCGCCAAGCAAATCACTCACTTTCTGTAAAGATGTATGGTTTGAATTTCTGACTTTAGGATTTTGAAAATAACTAACCTGTGAAAGAACATTGACAAAAGAGCCTTGTCAACAAAACTTTTAGGGAGATTTAGGGGTATTATTACAAAGAATGCCCCTGTTTTTAGAGACTAAAAACAGTCTCCCCTACTTACATTGTAGCATACTTTATTAAAAATGTCAATAGAGCATTGCTCGTATCTCTCTTATCAAATATCATACTCGACCAACTCGCAGTTCCCCATATGGAAACCGCGAAGATCAGTATCTTCATCGTAGCCAACTATATTGTAGTACATCGCCTTCAGCAGCGTACCATGAGCAACCACTAGGATTGCATCGTCCGGACCGTACTTCGACTTGAGATCATCCAGAAAGGATTCTGAGCGAGCAAGAACACTCCGAATCGGTTCTATACCATAAATATCCGTATTTTGCCGGACACTAAGGTCGTCGGCGCCAAGATTATCCCAGTCAACGATCTTCCCTTCCAAGTCGCCATAATCGCGTTCAACCAAGCGATCGTCATATATTAGATCGGTACGACCGCCTGTTATAATTTCGGCGGTTTTCTTCGCACGACGAAGTGGCGAAGAGTAAACGAAATCAAACTTCAAACCGCGGCGCTGGATTTTCTCGGCTAGTTCCTCGGCTTGAGCGACGCCAGTGGAGTTTAGCTCAATATCGGCGACACCTTGAGATTGCTTCTTAATGTTCCAGTCGGTCTGACCGTGACGGACGAGATAGAGTTTCACCTACTACCCCTTTCCTTCTACTAATGCTTGTAACTTTTCTTGGACGTCAGCCGTATCGTCCGCTATGAGCCGGAGGCGAGCGTCAATCTCAATGTGCGCCATCTGAAGGGCGCGCTTTAAGACTGGGACATCGGACTTTTTATCGAAGAAGGCATAGAATTTTTGTGCTTCTTCCGGCGTACGGATAAGAGCGGCAGCATATCGCGGATAATCTTCAATCGACTTCTCACCCGTAAGCTGTTCAATGTAGTCCCAATGAGTCGTTAGCCAATCCAGCACACGATCGCGCGTACGATAATTGCGTAAGAGATAAATATAAAGGAAGATATGATCCTGCGGGCGGACAATTTCGGGCTGCTCGAGAAGCCTGAGGAGCTGGTCGAGGTGGACCGGATCTCTTGATAGGCTAGCGAGAACAAAGAGTAAGTCAGTGCGTAGCTCTGGGTCAGCAGTATTTTGATATTTCTGCAACAAATCCGGAAAAACGGACTTTTCGTCGAAATAAAGCTTTGCCGATAGTATCGAAGTGCGCAGTTCGGCATCGATTTCGGTAAGGCTGTCGCGATACATATCAGCGAGTTTATGCAGAATCGTCTCATCTTCGGCATAATAAGCAATACTGAGCAGGGCGTCGCGTAGTTGAATCGCGGAAATGTCCGACAGCTCGCCATAATTAACATCCTGGAGTTGCTTAGCGAAAATCTCAGCTAGATACTTACGATAGTTCGCTGCAGCGGGAGTCTCGGGTGGGCAGAAGAACTTTAGATCGCCAATAATATTCGTGAGGATATTCCAAACCGAAGCGGAGGTCTCGTTAGCGAATTTCGGTAAAAGGTCAAGCAGTGAGCTAGAAGCTACAGCCGGTGTACGTGCGAGGAACATACGGTCGATCAAGAGACGAAGCTTTTGTTCGGTGGAAAGGCTATCGAACCGGTTGAGCTTATCGTGAAACTCGGCGTCGGAGAGATTGATTAGATAATGCCCAGACATGTCGTCTTGCACTTCCGGCAAAGGCCACTTCGTATCGTCGGTCTCACCATTGATTAGAAAACGCTGTTGCTTTATATCACCAGATGAATAAACATCTTTCGACGATATATCACCAGATGAATATTCTTCCTGCGGAATCTGAACTTCCGGATAGCCTGGTTGCGAGATCCAAGCATGCATAAATTTCTTCACATCAAAATCAGCATAAGGCTGGAGCGCGTTCCAGAGATCATCTCCGACCGTATTTTGATATCGATATTTTCTGAAATAATCGCGCAGGCCTTTGAGAAAATTATCTTGACCCATTAGACGGTTCAGCATTAACATAAGGCGCGCGCCCTTAGCGTAGACAATAGCCGAGTCGAATAAGGTGGCAATTTCGGCGGGATCGTGAACTTCCTGCTGGACAGCTTGGACGCCCGGGAGCGAGTCGCGTTTCAGGGCAGCTACACAGTCGCTCGTAAAGAAATCTTGCCAAACATTAAACTCTGGATAGAGCGCGTCGGTACAGTAAAATTCCATCATGGTAGCAAAAGATTCGTTCAGCCAGAGATCATCCCACCATTCCATTGTAACAAGATTACCGAACCATTGGTGCGAAAGTTCATGCGTGACGGTAACAGCAACAGACTGCTTTGTCTCCATAGTTGCGTTCACATCAGCCAGCATACAAGACTCACGGTAAGTAACGAGACCCCAGTTCTCCATAGCGCCGGCCTCAAAATCTGGCAGAGCGACCTGGTCGAGCTTTTCGAGCGGATACTTAACACTGAATTGTTCGTCGTAATAGTCGAGCGCATCGGCAGCGGTTTTATTCGCAAAGAGCAATGATTCGATGGGTTGGTTTAAAGCGCAGTACGAAGAAACTTTCACACCATGCCGGTTTACTGTCGAGACGCTCTGGAGCGGGCCGATTACCCAGGCGAGGAGATAGGTGGACATTTTGGGAGTAGCCTGGAAGAAGAAGCGGGTCGGTAAACGTGATTCAAGAGGCATATTTGAGAGAATGGTTTCGCCTGGCGCGAGGTCGGGGACTTCGATATTGAGCAAGAAACGAGCCTTAGCAGACGGAATATCAATACAAGGAAAAGCCTCGCGAGCATAGTGCGACTCGAACTGTGTAGCGACGATGCGATATTCCCGGTCGCCATGCTTATAAGTCGAGAGGTAGCAGCCCTGCATGTTACGATTCAGTTTTGCGCGAAATTGAATATTGAACGCAACCTCCGGCAAGTATTCCTCAGGTTCGCCGTAATAGGCGGCTTTTGCCTCGGGATCATGGATCTTGGCATGCATTTCCGCAGTGATAGGAATAGTGAGAACTTCGCCGTCATATTCAAACCCGCAGAACATTGGGTCATATTTGTAGCTGGTGGTGCCACGCGGACCGTCGTAGCCAGTTTCAGACATAGGATGATACATGACGCTTTCGATTTCCATGCCGACGGCGTGGAATTTAACCAGCTCAGGCTGGCCGGGTTGAGGCTCCAGGATACGACCATATATACTCGACACGCCATAGAAAGTTTCTTTGGTGCGGTTAATGACAAGGTTGAGCCGATATTCTAATGGCTTAAAGTAATCTAGAAAATTCTCCATGTATATATTATATCAAGGATATACCGAGATTGGAGAGTTTTAGGTTAGAAGAGGGCTGATGAACATTTCGGTTAGATGTGACTTGCAGCGTCCAGCTTAATGTGAAAACCGAAGTTAGATGACGCGGGAGACTTCTTCGATAGTAGTTTCGCCACGAAGAGCAGCCATAATTCCCTTTTGCTCCAGGGTCAACATACCGTGATCGCGAGCGCTCTGCTCGATAGCTTTGGTGCTAATATCTTTGAGGTCGCCACGAAGGTAGCCCTGAATATCGTCAGAAACTTCAAGCTGCTCCATGAGCACAGTGCGCCCCTGATAGCCGAACGGCGCATCTTCGGTTGGCACCGGACGATACAAAGTAATATCGCTAAGACCAACGCCCTCGACTCCGGCCATCACGCGGCGAATATAATCGGCAGTACCATCATCGGGCTTATACGGCTCTTTGCTTGGAGAGAGTTTGCGTACTAGGCGCTGTGCGATCAAGAGACGAATCGAGCTCGCAAAAATCGGGTTCGTGCCGATCAAATCAATCATACGTGAAAAAGCAGCCGAAGTAGAGTTAGCATGGAAAGATGATAGCACGAGATGGCCCGTGATCGAAGCCTGGATCGCGGTACGCGCAGTATCAGCATCACGAATCTCGCCGACCATCACGACGTCTGGGTCGAGACGGAGCACCGAACGCAATCCTTCAGCAAAAGAACCACCGTCGTTGGTATGAATCGGAATTTGAGAAATGCCCGTGATACCGTATTCAATCGGATCTTCCAGAGTAATAATCTTGCGGTCAGTAGTATTCAGTGCATTCAAAATCGAGTAGAGCGTGGTCGACTTACCGGAACCGGTCGGACCAACCATAAGCACGAGACCGCGTGGGTGCGAAATAATTTCACGAATCGTTGCCATTTCAATGTCAGACAAACCAAGCAAGTCGAGGTTCAATAAGCTTTCATCAAAGTTGAAGAGACGTAGCACAGCGTCTTGACCATACATCGTCGGCACCATCTCAACACGGATGTTAAGTAGGTGCGACGCCCCGTCGCGATGGATTTCTTGCTGCATGTGACCCGACTGCGGCTTCATCGAGGCAGTCGAAATATCAGCTCGCGCCGAAAGCTCGCCCATGAAGATACGGTAGCGATCTTTGTCGATATTCGCGACTGGATGAAGAATGCCGTCGACACGCATACGGATGCGGATTTCGTTGCGCATATTCTCGATATGGATATCGGAAGCGCCGAGCTTATCGGCCTGATCAATCAAGAAGTTAAAAACTTTTTCGGTCGAGACTGAGTTTAGAGTTTGGCTAACTTCGGCAATCGTCTCCGAGTCACCTTCAGTACCAATCCGGATGTCGTCGTAATGAACTTCTTTCGGGGGGTCGTAGCGCAACATGAAGACTTGATAGGCTGCCTTAGAAATCAAGAAGAACGCTACGTGCGCACCAAGCTCAGTATATTTCTTGCGAAGCTCGGGAATAATGCTGTTCGGGGTCTGGCTCGTTACCATGAAACGGTAGGGTAGAGAATCGGTACCGGCCTGGAGCGGGAGGACATAGTTTTTGCGCATTTCGTCAACACTAAGCACATCCTGAACCAGCGGGATGACACTCTCGAACTCACGCGTGTCGAGATAAGGCAAACCAAGAATCCTCGCACGGTTACGCGTGGCCTGTTCTTCATTCTCGCGACGTTTGCGTTGGACTTCTTCTTCGTTCATTTGGTGAATGGTGGGACTGCAACTGCTGAGCCCCGTGTAAAATTATTATGGTTATATTATAGCACAAAACGATTGAGGCTAGGATTTCTTTACATAAGTCCAGTATTTTTATATTATATATCAGATAGTGCTAAGCCGGAAATGATTGTTATAGTCCCCTAGCAATTTGAATCGTGGTATAATCCGAGCTAAAAATGGCGCGGCTCCATTTTCGTTATAGTCCCCTAGCAATTTGAATCGTGGTATAATCTAAAGAATATAATTAAACAGGGAAGTCTAGTTATAGTCCCCTAGCAATTTGAATCGTGGTATAATCGGTTAATCCATATTTTGATTATTTCAATTGTTATAGTCCCCTAGCAATTTGAATCGTGGTATAATGGAAGCTGACGAAACCGATAGTCGCGTTGTGTTATAGTCCCCTAGCAATTTGAATCGTGGTATAATACCGAAAACTTGGAGTGAACCACTTCCAGTGTTATAGTCCCCTAGCAATTTGAATCGTGGTATAATGCTCACGACGATGGTTCGCCGGTCATCATCGTTATAGTCCCCTAGCAATTTGAATCGTGGTATAATCGCCAGTCTGAATACATTGACGGCGAACGGTTATAGTCCCCTAGCAATTTGAATCGTGGTATAATGTCGCACTACTATACTTACAAAAGCGCCCCTGTAAAGGGGCGCTTTTGTTTAATGCTTATTTTTAGAAAAATGCCAGCTGTTGGGGAAGGTTTTTGGTTTCTTGAACACTTTTTTCTCCTGCAACTACATGCATATCAGTAAATTGATGCTCCGTCAGCATCAACATGCGAATTGAACCGTTGCTGGGTGCGACCTTTTTAATCCGATCGAGATGAGTGTACGCGTTATCACGATCTGGACATAAACGCGTGTAGACAGAGTATTGAAGCATTTCAAAACCATCATCTAACAAAAATTTGCGAAACTTTGTGGCTATTTTTCGCTCTTTTTTGGTAATAACCGGAAGGTCAAAAATCACCATGGCACGCATAAAACGATATGGAATCATTCCCTATTCTCTATCGACGGCAAAGTTAGAATCTCAGCATCATCACTCATAATAGCCTCAATAAAACTTTCCACCACCATATCCGTCAGATGTTTTATTGTATATCTTCTGTCAATCATTATACCATACTGGTTCATTACGTCAATAATGCTGTGTCTATCTTCTACTTTTAGACTGGAGTCGTATTCGTCTCCAATATGGAATGGGGCTACTTTTTCTACGATATAGTCATCAACTAATGGGCGGAAGCTTTCGATTAAGTCATCTACCAGATTATATTGATTAAGCTCCGAATGATGATTAATGCCGATTTCAGTGATTAGACCTCGCGCCGCAATAGCCCTTGCAAGCGATCCTCGCACAATAGCGTATCCATAATTCAAGGCGGAATTATACCACATCGGGGTACGACGTGTAGTATCCCCGAGCAGTGTATCGAAATATAAGCGCGCTGCTGTTGCTTCATTATTCCCAACGTCGCCAGAGCGAACAGTTGCGGCTAATTTTTCTAATTTATCCGATTCTATGGCGAAGTTGTTTTTACGCAGAACAATGGCCTGATTCTTGATCTTCCAAATAATATTTTTTCGCCAAAGCTGCTTACGTAATGCTTCGCCCATGCTTAGCTGCTGACGGGCATTTTTTGATCCACGCGAAGCACGCCCATGTGGTAAAATTATGGTTGACGGCAAGTGCTTATTATCACAAATAAGCACATTGATGCCAAACTCTGACATAGCAGATAAAATTCTAGCCGTCAGGATTATTTGTTGGTTATCAACTACAAGGCTATCGATATCCTCAAGAGGAAGTAGGACTTCATCATCTTGCTTGATGACGATTTTGTTATCTTTCAGGCTTAGTTTCGCCGGGTTTTCAATTACAACTACGCGCCACGCCATGGAATTTTACTCAAAATCATAATTGTCGCCAAGGACGGATATAGACAATATGACAACCTCGATAGCTTGCCCAACGTAGCATGTGCTTGCCATATCTTTACTAGTGCTATTGTGTGGTAGCAGTGTAATTTGGCCATTTGTAATCCCGTACTTTACATAGTAACCCTCGACGGTCCGGTCATTGTATTTTATTTTTACATAATCATTGGGAAATATTTTCGCTACAAGCTCAAAGCCGTTTTCTGGTGATGCCATTATTAACCCTTCGGAATTCTGCATTGCGGTAAATTCAACCTTTTCTTCCTTACTGCGACCGGTTGGGGTGGGTAGGATCGGGATTGAAGACTTATTGATACTATGAGCGTAAAGTGGGGCGGCAAAAAATTTATAATCCCCGGCTTTATCTTTGCGCCGATAGATATTCAAGCAGATCGTTTTTCCATTATCAGCAAACTGCGTTTTATCATTGAGATAGGTACCAGAAGTGCTTGGCTTCTTTTCGTAAACTTTGATCGTACGAACCGGTGAAAGTGAACGGCCATTTTTATCTTCCTGTTTGTTGTTTTTGTAGACCGGTTCATCGAACGCTTCTTTACCTTTTTCTTCGAGTAAACGTTTCAGCTGCTCATATAAAGTTTTATCACTCTCCACTAACACTGAATTCTCTAACCAGTTTTTATTCTTGTTGTTTTTATATTTCAAATAGTTTTCGGCGGCTTTTTTATCTAGCTTCATGCGAGTGAGTCTTAAATCGCCATCCTTGGCTTTAGGGCTTCGAAGCGTCTCTTCGTGCGCTTGCCCCTTCATGCTACGTTTCGGCATACGCGAGACAAAGAGCGGGTGAATTTTCTGGAGAAAATCCTCGTCGTATGTCTGGAATTGACGGAATTTATCGCGAAAATCTGAAAGCGACTCAATCCGGCCAGCATCGTACGACATCCCGCTACGAATGCAAACTTCCTTGGCGAAATTTTCCCATGGCGGAAGAGTTTTACGCCATTCATCATAATCTCCTGGCGACATTTGAAACATCTCTCCATTATCGTTTTCAATGAGAATTGTCTGATATTTGGCGCCAAGTTCTCTATATTTGTTCCAATCTGAGGCCCGTTCAATTTGACCCGATGATACGGTAGCAATAATGCATGCGTCCACGGCATGATGACAATTATTTAGCTCACGGTCCTTACTCCCTATACCATATATCTTACGGAGGTATGATGTAATAGTTCCATTAGGCGTGAAGACTTTTTGCTTACCCCTTCCTAGCTCAGCAAACTTGAGATTCTTCTTTATGTACTGTGACATAAATCTAGACATATAGCGTGTATCGTTAAGCGCTCGTTCGTTCCAGCCTTCTTTCGGTGGTTTTTCGCAAAGTAACCGGTTTTGTTTTTGCAGTGGTATCTTTTGGTCATTTACTAATGTCATAATATTTCGCCAGCGTTCTGCATTGCCGCCCCACACATCGAATGGAATATGATCCTTCTTTTCTTGGTTGCATCTTGTACATACTAAGGTTTTATTATTGATACCATCATTGCCACAGATACTAAAAGGGATAATATGGTCTATCTCCACGTTCTTATTGTTCGAGAAAACGTCATTTACGTTGAGTGAGGCCCCGCAATACAGACATTTACCATTTTGCTGCTCGTATAGCTTATACTTTATAATTTGTTGCCCGCTCGGGTTGGTAACTCCGAATTCTTCGAGCTTTACTTTGATAGCCTCATTATATTTAGCATTTTCTTTTTGCTGTTCTTCCATCTTGCGACGATCGTGAAAGCTTTTTGCTAATTCGGTAGCGCACTCAATTTTGATTTGATATGGGGCACCATATTTCTTGATAACCGCATTAATAACTTTACGAGTCTGAGATACGGCACGTTTGACTACAGGGTTAGTAAGTTGATAGAGTTGATCTTCGGTAAGAGGAGGTAGCTCATTCTTGTCGCCAGACAGTTTTTCCGAAAATTGGCCAGGATAAGCCTGTTCGATGGCCTTATCGTATGTATTTCCATCCAGGATGTAGGGTGTGATTTTACGTATAGCTGCGAATGATAAGTGGCAAAAACCAGAAACATTGATTGTCATAAGTTGTTCTTTAGCTTCGCGACTTATCTCAATCTCCGCAAGAGCTTTTTCTAGAGATTCGTCATCTTTATTAAGCGTCAGAATCTCCCCGATTCTGTCGAAAAGCTCTTCGCCGTTTTCTATTTTACGCCAGTCATCGGGGAGATTTTTAAGTGCGGATTTTACCGTGTGGTAAAATTTTAAGCCACCAAATTTAATTTTCTCGTTTTCTTTCTGGTCTGCACCACATTTGCCACGGATGTTGTCAAAATGGAACTTTTCGTCTTTTGCATATCCAAGAATTTTTCTAATGGTACCATAGCTCGGTTCTTTCGTTTTCTTGAATTCTTCTACACAGAGCTTGATTTGCTCTGGGGTTAGTTTTGTCTCATTATTGTATTCGAGATGAGCGAGGTCTTGTGCCAGACGAAAAATATCAAATGAATAGCTAGATTTTGGCGCACGAGGTTTATTTTCAAACTGACATTTTCCGCGCATTCTATTAATTAAAACATTGTTCATAAAAGGGCGCTGGTAAAATAGCCCTGATTTACCTTTCGTCTCCGGCTTGTTGGGATTTACATACAAAAGCTCACTAATCATACCGTCATCCCATTTTTGAGCGTATAAAATTGCTAGGATTTCATTCTCAAAATCTGCGCGAATAAATGAGTTTTCGTAGCCGCTATCCTTGTTTCGCTTATGTCTCGTAAATTTTGCGTCGTTTAGCAGTGCCGCAGCTACCGAGCCGTCGTATTTGGCCAGTAGCGGCTGGTTAGCCTTGATCGCGCTAAGAGCCCTACCGCTCTCTTTGTCTTTTTCTTCCACAGTTTTTCGGTTACTTTTATAGCCACGCCGTTTTGCAATATGGTACAAAGCGATAAAAAGGTCTTCATTGGATATTTTTTCTTTAATAGCTATACTCCGAATTATATATGGGTCTTTATGCTCATGAGCTTTGTCGTATTTAAAAAGATTATCAACTTGAACACTACTAAGGAGATTATGCCCAACGAAGAATTCTTTGAGATAGTTAAGACGCTCCCGACGGCGTTTTAGTCGACGACGAGTAGAGCGCGCATCGCGACGCGGTTTAGCCAGTGATTCTCCATTTTTAGGATTTTCTGGGCGCTCAAAAATTCGTACACCTAAATCTTCGATTCTTTGTTTATCTTCATTAATGACAGCCCAGCCAACGCTGGTTGTCCCCATATCAAGGCCTAGAGAATATTTCATGTTATATATTATACTACTTTGTATTTATTTTTGCAAGCATTAAGTACACTCCGTAACACCTTAAAACAGTTATAGCACCCCTTACGAAGTGCCTTTACTGTGCAGAATCTCTCATAGTAAGATTCCTTATTATAGAGACCTAGCAAATTGAATCGTAGTATAAATCTTACTTAAGGACTTACACCTTGAGTGTATTCTACAACACGAGTTTATGAAAGTCAATACTATTATTTTCAACTCTGAAGGGCGTGCTTCAAATACTCTCTCAGCCCTTCATCACAAGCATAAATATAAGTCCCGCGCATACCACGAGTGCAAAGAATTTTGTAAATATTAAAAACGTATTGCAGTAAATCGTCATCATCGGTTGAGTTTTTACCCATGATATCGAAATATTGATCACGATCAACGTAAAAATGCCCGGTTTCCGTATTATATTTCAGCTCATTGCCGATAATTACGCCGGCATAGTTAAGATCGAAGCCCTGTATCGTATGGATGCATCCGATCTCATTTACTGCATTGGCGGAAGTAACCCATCCATTCGCCTTCGTATTCCAGATGTACTTATGTCCGTCTATCTCTATATCATAGTGACCATCAGTAATGTATTTTTTAGTTTCGATAGCATTGTTTGGATAGGGCTTCTGACCTTTCGTGAGCCATGGCCAAGCAAAACCAGCCACATTACGAGATAACCCAATGCCTGGCGCCTCATCTTTTTCACGTATTGCCTCAGTCATGAGTTTCACGTCATCAAAAATCTTGACATCATATTGCGCAAAATGCCGAGGCACAGCAGGTTGTTTGGGGCTAAAGATTGTTTTTATTTGCTCGACATATTCTTTACCCTCTTTACCACAGCGCATTTGCGTGCTTAGTGATAAAAAGTTACAATTCTTTCGCATTACTTCAAATTTTGATTGATCGACATCCGTACGTTTGATCGTTTGTTGCGCATCGTAGAGAAGAACCTGAAAGCGACTCTTCTTCATAATCCAGTCTAGCTGCGTACCATTATCCTCTCTCAAACCAAGTCGTAGGTTATTTTTGCGCATATTATCCATCTCGAAACCAGACATATTTCGCACAGATTTCAAACGGTGAGCTTCATCTACAATTAAGATATCGAATTCCTCATCACTACGAGCAACTTCACTTGGACTCAGGACCATTTTCTTGCTAAGCCCATAAGTTTTACTAAAGACTTCTTTAATTATACTGCGCAGATTCTCCATAGGTATAACTATGCCGAGTTTTAGCTCAGGGCATTGACTATGTATCTTAAGTAAACTTTCGACCAAGGAACTATCATTCAACTCTACATCGTCCTGGATAGAAGCGGATAAAAGCTTCATCAAATATACCGCCAGTATAGTTTTGCCAGTCCCGGGATCACCTTCCACGATATAAGCACTGCTGTTCTCTAGATTTATATTTTCTACCAATGACTTCACAATCTCTATGCAGGCTTGATACTGATCGGTAGTAAGTGACTTATAAGGTGAATACTTAAACAGATTACTGTTTTCGATTTCGTTAACACTACGACTGGCCAGATGGAGCTTCCTAAGTTGCGACCAAACTTCATCAAACTGCGACTCGTAAAACTCTTTCTGATAATAATTGTGATGCTGTTGTCCGGCGTTGCCGTTCTGCAAAATCTGAAACCTGTCATCAGCACTTATATGTGAAATCAAAAACGATTCCAAATCCAAAATAACGGATTTATTGAAAGTTTCATCAGAGATAATTCTAACCTCTTTCAGTCCTCGTCTGGCCTGGTTGGATAAATGTTGTTCGAGCCTGGTGCTAATACTAGTGGTTTCGCCGACGTAAGCTTCAGTATCATTAGAGATGATATATACAACTGGCCAATCATCAATATTACTGACGATGTCTTTAACGTTAACAGCAAGTAGACCAGTAACGTTTTTATCAAAAGCTATTTCGCCAGAAATTTTTATCATCGCAATTCCTATCCAAGCTTAGTATATTTGCGCGAGTTACCTTTTGCCTTACTAACTGGATATTTTTGTTCACTAATGTACAACTTTTCTCTTACAATATCCTCAGGCTTCACGCCTATTTTGTCCGCCAAGAGAAGACAGTAATTAAAGATGTCGGCAAGTTCCATCTTTACTTCATTTATATCCGGGTCACTATTCCACTGAAAACACTCAAGCAGCTCACCAGATTCGATAGCTATAGACTTCGCAAGATTCTCCGGGGAATGAAACTGATCCCAATCTCTAGCGTTATTAAACTCGATAATTTTAGCAGTGAGCTCTTCCATGATACAAAAATATAACTTCAAAAACTTGGTACACCGGATAGGACTCGAACCTACGACCCTCTGTTCCGAAGACAGATGCTCTAATCCACTGAGCTACCGGTGCATAGCTATATTTTATCATAAAATATAGCATATCTCTAGCCTAAGACGGTTACTTCTTGAGTTGAGATTTTAAAACCTCCATGGCGACGTAATCATAACAAGTCTGCCATACGGTCTTCTCCTTGCCGAGCTTTGTCGGGTTTCTGAAAACTAGAGCTTGGTCGACCAATCGCCGCATGATCTCCTGCTGATGTTTTTCGAAGAACTCAGCCGGATGTATGATCCAGGAACATTCTTCGTCCTCGATTTGCACCAGACTACGAAAAGCAGCTAACACCGGGTAGATAAAGGCACTCGGGATCGAATACTCGGTCTTTTGGCCACTAAACGGCAGTGCGACCGGCTTATTGTATCTACCTACGCTCTCGATCCTGCCAAATTTCCCACCCTGACGATTCCAGGCTTCTGGCATCTTCTCATAAATATAATCTCTCATTTCTAGAATATCCGGCAAAATTGTAATATATTTCTGTAAACGGTCGTGATTATTATCTACATGTTTCAAGACAGAGGCCTTGCCCGAATAAGCGATGACCGGATGGATCTTATCATCAAACCCCTCGCGATCAAAACAAACAAGATAAGACAGGATTTCTTTAATATCGATATCTTTCTTTTAGCCTTCGTCGTTAAACTCAATCTCTTTGTAGGCAATGCGGTCGGCATATGGTTTGTTGCCTAGAACCTGCTTGATCGTATCGAAGCGCTGCAAGAGGTTATCGAGGCTTTGGTCCTTCACCTGGGTAGAAGTATTTCGGGCGCCAACGATCTCTACCGCCTCCGAGCGCGAGGGGAAACCCTCAAGAATCTCGAGCTTAACATAGGCTTCGTTCATAATGCTCGCCGCTTTCTCCTCCTCTGTGAGTGAATCGAACGCTTCGCGAATCACTGCGAATGTGTGACCTCCATCCAAGAGCCCATGAATCGAGCGATCTGTAAGTTCAACCGCGAGCCCATTACTCTCATTATCGAAAGTCGCATTCTTCACCAGCAAGGTAATACCGCGATTTTTGAAAAAGAAACTCTCGGGATCTTCTCGCAACGTGCTGGCAATTTTTTGCGCGACGCCTGAAGTAGTCTTTGGGTCACGTGGGTTAATCTCGCGCCACTCCTCGAATTCACTGGCGAGATCGCAAGCTTTTACAACGGCGAGATACATGCGTTTACCGTCTTTTTCAAAAGGGTTTTCGATGCGACGAAACGACCGCACCGGCATTGTAATTTTTGTAGTTACAGTCATATTATGACTCCTTGTTTAAGTTTATTAGAGCGCTGCGCCGAGCAAACCTGGGCTACAACTATACACTAATATAAGAATTTCCGCTGTTAGAAAATCTAAACACCTCTCTGAGCTAGCGCTACAGAACACTGGAGAAGGTGGAGCCAGGACGGCATTCCTCCTACCAACGACCGACATCGTGTAAGAAAGTCGGATAGGCTACCTCCATAATATTCCAATATTTCAGAATGTCAATATTTCATTTTTTGCGAGAGAGGCTTTCCGTCTTATTTCTTTTATGTTAAAATTAATAAATGAAAAATCAAACAAATACTTCAAAAGACCGAGTTTCGTCTTCGGGCAATCTCAATCAAAATCAGCCAAAACCCAAAGAATCTCGTCTCAGCATGAAGCGTCGCCGTGGTCCGACCAACCCAAACGGCAAAGTTTATCAAAGAAGTGAGAAAGCCATCCGTCGATCCCTTTTCGTTGCCTTATCAAAACGTTATCTCGGCGTGCAAGCTAAAGCCATCTTCCGCGCGGCGCATGTTACGGCGCCGACTTTTTATGCTCACAACGAGAACGTTAACGCCGCCCTAATTAACTGCGAAACGGATCTTGAAAAGAATTATATCCAGTTGATTTCCAAAGTTACTAAGCGCGAAATGGCTTGGACGATAATGCTGACTTTTATTGAACGTAATCGTGATTATTTTCGTGCTACAACGAGAGCTCGGGATTTCTACCTGCTTCAACGTATGATTGACGACATACGTCCAATTCTTATTGGCACTGGCGATATCAGTAAGAAATCCTACAATCTCTATATTTTTGAGGCAATCGGAATTATTGATTGCTGGATGCGCTTCGACAATTTTGATAAAAATCTGATCGACCAATATGTCAAGAAGCTAGCGCAACTCAGGTTTATGCGGTTTTAGGATATATTGTTGCCGCACGAATCATATTACGGATCGTCTCAAAAAGGTATGGTTTATAATCCTGGATCGGAAGCGGCCTAGATTCTAGGATACATGAGAAACATGTGGAACTAGTTAGCTCGATGATCATAAAAAGTAGCACCTGTGGACTGCGCAGCTGAACTCCGTTTTGTCCCGCTGCAAGCAACATCGCCTGCATTACGTCAGAACTATCGTCACTAATATAATCTTGGAGTTTTTGGTTGAAAAGACCGAAGGAAAGATTTTTTGCGATGAGACGGAGCGCCATTGGATTCTGAGTCAATAAATTAATTATGTAATTTATTACAAAAATCATCTGCTCCTCAAGCCCGACGATGTCCGTTGCATGGAGCGCATCAACGGCAGCTTGGAAAAACTCCCGTGATTTTTGAGTGATAAGCGAATTTTTCAGTTCTTCCTTGTCCTGAAAATATAGGTAAACGGTACCCTTTGCGATTCCAGCTCGCTCAGCAATTTCCTGGATAGAAATATCGACGTCGCCGTGTTCCATAAAAAGCTGGTAAGCCGCAGCAAGGATCCGTTCGGACTTATTGGCAGACGCAGACTGGCTATTGGTAGACTTTTTTCGGTTAGACATAGTGTATTTAATCACCTAATTAGAAAATTTTTATAAAAATATTAAAGAATTAAAGAAAAATTTGCAAAAAGTATATTAAATTTAGCGATGAAATTAAAATAAAAAAATATTTTCTGCAATTTTTACGTTAAAATGCATTTTTGCGACGACTAATCGTCATAATAAATAATCATGAAGACGATTATGCCTTCTATTTTGATTATATATGCAAGGTATATTTTAGTCAAGTATGACTTTTGGTCATATAGCTTTTTGTATTATTATATATCTGTTATATTACCATACATAACATATTTTGAATGATAGTATTGACTATAAGTCATTTTTGATATAAAATGTCTTGCAGATAAATGACCAATGGTCATTTTCGGTAAAATATTAAGCAAAAAAGGAGGAATATGAAGCGAATTAGTGAACTAATTTGTAAACAGCGTTGGCTAATCGTGATTTTATCCTTCGTGTTGATAATTCCAGCGATTTTGGGTTATGTAGCAACGAAGGTAAACTACGATTTGCTAGTTTATCTGCCTTCCGATATTGAAACCCTGGAAGGTCAAGAGATTTTAACTAAAGAATTTAGCATGGGCGCATTTTCGGTGGCGGTCGTAGAGGACAATGCCGCCAAAAGAACTCATGAAGCTTGAAGAGGAAATCCGCAGTATTGAAAGCGTTAATCAAGTATTGAGTCTGGCGGACCTGACCGGTACAGCAATTCCGATTGATTTCCTGCCAAGCACTGTGCGCGAAAAAATGACACATGAAGGAACGCAACTTATGTTCATTACTTTTGCAAACGGCACTAGCGATGAACAGACAATTGCTGCCGTAGAGGAAATACGCACTATAGCTAATAACCGTTGTCTGCTCGGCGGAATGAGCGCGATGGTGCTAGATACTAAAAATTTATTTAAGAGTGAAACATTGCTTTATGTATCAATTGCCGTAGCGCTTTCACTGGTAGTACTTTTGCTATCATTAGATTCTTTCCTAGTACCATTCTTAATGCTGGGTAGCATCGGGCTAGCTCTAGTCTTCAATATGGGGACAACTTTCTTTCTCGGAGAGATTTCTTATATTACTCAGGCAATTAGCGCAGTATTGCAACTTGGTGTGACTATGGACTTCTCCATCTTTCTTTATCATAAATATGAAGCTGCCAAGAAAACGAAGAACGATCATCTTGCTGCGATGTCGCAAGCAATTCGCGAAACAGCCAGTTCAGTATTAGGGAGTTCGCTGACGACTTTTGCGGGTTTTCTAGCGCTCTGCACGATGAGCCTGACTTTAGGTACCGACATTGGTATCGTGATGGCGAAGGGTGTATTGCTCGGTTTGGTGGTGGCTATGACGCTCTTTCCAGCTTTGCTACTCGTCTGCGATAAGGCAGTCGACAGAACACGACACCGCGAGCTTTTGCCAAAATTCACCGGTCTCAAAAACTGGATTATCAAATACCGTAAAGCGATCTTAGCCGTGTTTCTGGTTTTACTCATTCCGGCATTCGTAATTTATAACAAAGTCGAGGTCTACTACAAGTTAGATTCCTCAATCCCGGAAGACTATGAATACACAAAAGCGATGACCACGCTTCGTGAAGACTATGGCATGGAGTCACAGATGATTGTGTTGACGAAGTCGTCGCTGAGTTCGGCCGAGCAGCAAGAAATGGCTAACGAAATTGCCAAGTTGGATGGTGTAGACGCCGTGTTGAATCCAAACATTCTAGAAGGCTATGGCCTGTCGCAAGAAATGCTTAGTAATAATGTGCGCGAAATCTTTGAAGCGGAAGATTGGTCGGCGACGTTAATTTTGTCGAATTATAGTATTGCTTCGGATGAATTGAACTTGCAAATCGATAAAGTGAACCAGATTGCTGACAAATATGACGCGGGTGCAATCGTCGCTGGAGAGGGTCCGCTCATGAAAGATTTGGTGGAAATTGCCGACCGCGATTTTGCAAGTGTTAATATAACGTCGATTGCTGTGATTTTTATTATCATGGCGGCAGTGCTGAAATCAATTTCCCTACCAGTGTTATTAATGGCGGCGATCGAGTTTGCGATTTTCTTAAACATGGGTATAGCATTCTTGACCGGCACGGAAATTCCATTCATTGCTTCAATTGTGATCGGCACAATTCAACTTGGTGCAACCATCGATTATGCAATTCTACTAACGACTAAATACCTTGAGGAACGTAAGAATAGAGTAGAAAAGGTTCAAGCCGCGAAAAACGCTTTGGCCGCTTCTATACAATCGGTTTTCGTTAGCGCAATGTGTTTCTTCGCGGCAACAATCGGTGTTGGACTATTTTCGCAAATTGACATGATCGGATCATTATGCACGCTTATTGCACGTGGGGCCATCGTAAGCATGGTGGTTGTAGTAACGGTAGTTCCAGCACTGTTAGTTGGTTGCGACGGGCTAATTCGAAAAACGACTTTAGGTTTAAAAGAAGAAAATTAAAAAGGAGCTTTATGAAAAAGTTAACAAAGAATTTACTATACGCATCAGTAGCTGGAATTACAATATTATCGTCTACGATACCCTACAATGTTTATGCAATGACGCAGGATGAAACCGTCTATGCGAAGCTGCAGACAAATGGTGATCAGAAATATGTTTCTGTAACTAAGCATTTAATCAATGATGGAAAAACGGAAGAGTTAACTGATCTTAGTAGCCTTAGTAAAATTGAAAACCTAAATGGTTTTGAAAGCTGGTCGGTAAACGGACCGGAGCTGACTTGGAGAGCAGCTGGAAAAGATATCTACTATCGCGGCGAGTCTGATCAGGAACTACCAGTGACGATGAAGGTAGTTTACAAGTTAAATGGCGAAGTCAAGGAGCTAGATGAAATCCTGGGTAAGTCTGGTCAGGTCGAAATTCAGCTTGAATACATTAACCATGCAAAAAACGGGAACCTTTGGACGCCGTTTGTAGTCGCTGTAGCGACAACCCTAGATGAGACTAAAGTTTCCAACATTAACGTAACGAATGGTAAGATTACTAGCAATGGTCGCAATATTGCTATTGCTGCTGTCGCTGCGCCGGGTTTATACGAAAGCCTTGGTCTAAAAGAATTGAAAGATACCGATAAAGTAGTAATTAGTTTTGAAACTACGAACTTTGAGCTTGGCGACATCTATTCAGTTGTAACGCCGAAACTGCTTGATAGCGCAGACTTAAAGATCTTCGACGAGCTAGAAGGACTTTATGCCGATGCTGAGAAAATGTCGCAAGGTAGCCAGGATCTAGTCACTGGCGCCCGGGCTTTGCGCGCAGGGATTCTTGAGTTGCGCACAGCCGTGGCTAAAGCGCGTGATCAGGTGCAGGGCGTAGGTGGGTTGCTCGACGAAGCCACTATTGCTGGAATTAAAATTCAGGCCAGCGCCGCGGCGCAGGAAAGCGTAAAAACACAGGCTCCTACGATCAATGCGATGCTGGAGCAACAACTTGCGAATAACGAGGTTTTGCTCGATGCGTTAAAACTTGAAGCGGAACAAATGTGCAAGGCGCAGTACAGTACGTGTCCAGCAGAGATGACTGTAAAATTCCAGGAGCAGCTTCTCGCTAAGGTAAAAACAACCCTCGCACAGAGCTCAATGGAGCTGGCGACACAGGTAGCCATGACGACTGCCGCCGCTACGGCCGAAAGCGTTGCGACGCAGTTGGCTGGAGTTGTTGGCGAAAAAACTGGAGCTCTACTCCTAGCTCCGTTTGATGCGATTGTGGGCGGAATTGACCAAGTTTTGAATGGAGCGGATGAGCTCTGTGCAGGGATGGAAAAATTTGATAAAGAAGGCGTCCAGACCCTAAATAGTTTCGTCAATGGGCAGCTGCGTAGCACTGCCGACAAGGCCAAGCGCCTAACTCAGCTTGCTGACCAATACGATAACTTCTCCGGCAAAGCCGACGGCGTTAAAAGTGAAACAAAATTCGTTCTCATGATCGAGGGGAGGAAAGCTAAGTAGCTAAGATAGCCAGGAGGAACTGCCCGTAGCGATGCGGGCAGTTTTGCCTAACAGGGGGACCTGTGGTATAATGCATTCATGCACTCGTAGCTCAGCTGGATAGAGCGTTGGTTTCCGGTACCAAAGGTCGCACGTTCGAATCGTGTCGAGTGTACCAAGTTTCTGTCCTTAAGCTCCACGAATAGTGGTGTTTTTTGAGAGGTCAATAGTAAAGCTACAAGATCGTAATATTTTCCTCACTACGGTCTTGGAAGTTCTGCCGAATAAAATCGCGGCTAACAACCGGGATCTGGAATTGCTCAAAAAGGCTTTCGTCAATTTTGGCAATTTCTTTTTGCCAAAAATCTAGCCCGAAATCTAGAAGAGGAACATAACAGTACTTATCACGAGCGGTATTCTGAGAGGTCTTAGCAAGAAAAAGACATGCTCGGAAAAATTTAGTCATGAAATACTTCGCCATCAAAAAGGCATCATCTTGATTGGTAAAAGGGCCAAACTCAATAAAGGTTTCGGCGCAAACATCTCCTGGACGTGCTACACAAATGTTTGAATATGACCCGCCAAGACCGATGCTACGCGACATGTTTCCCCAGGCTTTTGGTACAAAAAGTTTATAGGCGTCGAGATTAGAGCTAGACTTTGGCAGGCTCTTACGCGGAATGTATTTATAACCGCGTTCTCCATTTGAGAAAAGGCCAAAAAGGCGTACGTCATCAGGTTCTTGCGGGTTATCTTCTAACGAAAGCTGGTATTTCCACGGGCGACGCAGAGGCTCTGCACAAAAACCATATGGACGGCGCGCCGAGCCGAGTGAAGAAATGCTTTTGTAATTAGCTAAACTACGCAAGCAATCAAGCTCGGCTGGCTTCTCGACTTCGCGCGTCTCAACCGGCAGGACGACTGAGCTGGCTTCCTTACCGTATTCAAATTTACGAATTTGTCCATGGTTATCGTACTTATTGTCGCGTAAAACAATGTTTACACCGCCGGTGCCAATTTCTGGGAAAATGCGACGATTATCATTTTCATAGTAGTTATCGATTAGAACTAAATGCGGATCACGTTTATACTCAATATTATTAAGTTGTTTTAGACCGTTCGTATTCGTGACCTTCTGCCAACCAAGCGGGAAAATTAAGCAAAGTAATTCTGGATTAAGATCGGCCGCCATGCGGTAAAAATCAGCATAAACTTGACGCCGACCAGATTGGTATGGCGGATTACCAATAATAACATCGAATTTCACATCATCTTCCCAAAATTCTGCATTTTTCTGCAATACTTTTACATAGTTTATCATACTTTTACCATCAGACGGATTATAGACAACGAAGTGATTTATGATTTCTTTTAATTCAGAATCGGAGAAAAAATTCTTATCAAAACGCGTAAAACTCAGAATAGTGCGGAGCGTAACTTCGCAAGTAACAGCATCCGGCGACCAAGCATAGATTTGATGCGTAAAGATATGTAGTAGACAATCATGGTCTGACGAAAATGATGGGCGCAGATTTCGAAAAAGTCGATACGCAAGAGCAGCAGAGAAAATCCCACCCTTCGAACAGAGATCGAGAAAAGTAGAATCCGGCGAATGAAAAACATCGGGACGCTGCGCTTCAAGATAATCCAGCATTCGCTCAACTATTAAAAGTGGAGTAAAAACATACTGACGTTGTGGCGGAATGTAGTCAAAAATTGTCTGAAAAGCTGAGAGATTGCAGTAATTTGCAAGCGACTCTTCGCGCGCCATAAACTCAGCAATCGCGGCAGAACAGTTTGCTTCGTCAAAGAAATTTTCTTTCGCCAGAACTCGAAAATCAGCCTTAGAAATACCAGTTAGCTTGGAAAAAGTATCATCCGAAGCAGCTTCAACTAGCTGTCGGAGGTCCTGACTGGGCATGCCATAGAGATGGAGTAGGAGCGGGATTGTCGAAGTAAAGCCACGTAGTTTCTCACGACAACTTTCTTCAATTTTCTTCTTATGACTGCGGCGATGGTCTTTTTTCTTTAAAACATTTGGTCCGGTAGTGGATGGCACGGCTTCCATAAATGGTTGCGGGGTAGATTCAAAACCATGCTTCCTCAGAGCGTAAATCTTGTTCAATACGCGGTGCGCGCCGGGCGAAAGCGCAGCAATGCTATCGAGGCGAAAAAGTTTGTCCGAGGAGACAAATCCACCATCAACGATTTCTTGAGCAGCGAGTTGGGCCGGCAGAGTTACGATTTGCTCAGCCGAGAGCGGAACCATTTCGCCATTAGGCGATGAAGCGTAGATAGGTAAATATTTGAGCAGGGCTAAAGTCGCGGCGATATCGTTAGCAGAGTTATTACAAAGATTCACGGCATAATCGCGCACGGCAAGCATAGCGCGATCGGAAGACCAGTCGAAAATATAGGCAGATTTTTTCATAAAGCCGTCGGCTTGCCAAGGGTTTTGTGCACGGAACGCTGCCTGGAGATATTGCGCCGAGCTAATCTTGGCCAGATTGCTAGTCACTCCCAGCATCAAAACCGCAGTCCATTCTGGCACAGTAATTCCGGTAGTGAGACGGCCACAAGAAAGTGTAATAGTGCGGCTACGCAGTGGCTCAGAGCCGATCGCACGACGGACATGAGCTAAAGCCCGGGCAGAATCGTTCGGCCCAGCATCGTCCTTCCCCGCCACAACAACAACTTCGTAATCATGAAAAAACGGATGATTACGCAATAAATTTGCCAGCGCACGGCACTCGTCAATATGACTAAGTAACCAAAAGGTATGACGAAAATATTGACGATTCTGCTCCGTAGTAAACGGCAGACTATACGAAAGTTCATTATCAGATTTCTCAGCCGAAAGTAGATCTAGCCAGCGGCGCACAAGAGTTTCGTGCAGAAACTTACCACCCTTCACGCGGAAAAGCTCATTCGAGTTTGAGATCTGAGGATTAAAGTCTTTGCCAAAATAATCACGAAGCTGATAAGTGTACAGCTTTAATTGAGGTAAAATTTCGTAGGGATTATTGGAACTTTCGCCCGAGAAGTTAGACTTCATGCGCTGCTCATCGAGATAAGTCCAGTTATAGATTTGATTTTTAGAAAACTCATGAGTTGTTAAAGCGCGAAAAGGTGTACCGGAAAGGTGTAACGTAAAATCCGCTTTAATCTTAGCAAGGGCCTGACGAGTTTTCTCCGTATTAACTCCATCATGACTTTCGTCGACGATAAGCAAATCCCAAGGTTTCTTTACGCGGAAAATCCACTGGTTCTTAGCTTTAAAATCACCGCTCTGGTTTTTCCCTTTCAGGTCCTGTAGCGAAATGAAGAAAAAGAGTGGGCGCGCAAGAAGCTCCGGGTTATGCAGGAGCTCGGCGCGAGAGTAAATATGGGTTTTCCGACCGTTCACAATAACATCACTGCCCTTCGCCGAAGCAAAAATGAAGTCACTGACTGGAGCGACGAATTGACAGAAGTCGCTCTGCCAAGAGTCGGAAATAGATGGGCGGTTCGAAACGATCAATATGCGCTGAGCCTTGATAGTTTTTGCAAACTGGTAGGCCGTAAACGTTTTGCCAAAGCGCGGTTTCGCATTCCAAAGAAACTTGGCTTTATCGCCACCAGAATGGTTATCTAACCAATAATTATATGTTTGCTTAATGGCGGTTTTCTGCTCAGGGCGAGGAACAATCTTCGGCGGGTGCGAAGATAGCATAATATCGGCAAGAGAATGCTGCTCGGCTCCAAGTTTTAAATCTTTTGAAATGGTCCAATCGTAGAAAAAGAGCTTTTCCGGGGATTTTAGCAGATTGCCGACAATAATATTCGCGACGAGAATTTTATCGACGAGAGTAAAGAACTTATCACTAAATTCTGGACGCGAACTGGCAAAATCTAGGATAATCGCACGTAAGCGACGGCGTGTTTCGAAAACAAGTTTTTCATCAACGTCGATACCATAGAGATGGGAAAGGGCAACCAGAATATCATAAGGCGTAGGCTTCGCTGCAAGCAGACGACGATGCAACACTTCAACTAAAAAATTACCGCTGCCGCAGCTAGGCTCAAAGACTGTCTTTTTTATATCCGAAAGCGCAGGTTCGCAAAGCTCGCACATTCGCCCAACGATTTGTCGCTCGGTGAAAATCTGGGTATTTCGCGGAGAATTGCGACTAGACCTCGACATACTTGCTAAACCATTTCGTAAAGCCGTCAAGCGAAGAAAAGGCCGCTGCATCCTCATCTGAATCGGCCGCGAGAAAAGCTGCTACTTCGCCATCGCGAAAAATGACAAAGGTGGGATAGAAGCGTAAGTTCGAAACAAGTCCAGAAGCTTTCAGGTCGGAAAAGTTAGTTTGATAAAGTCTCAGCGAATGTTGGTCAGAAAAGTCTTGGGTAATTTGGCCAAGCGCTGCCGATGTCTGGCAACCAGGCTGGTACGCAAAGACCGCAAAAGATTTCTTTTCAGATATCAAACTTCGGATGTCTTCAAGGTCGATATCTTCAATTTTCGCTGCGCCATAGTATTCTGGGCTAAGGCGAAAAGTCGGGGTTTGGTGAAAAATCAGAAATACTGCTAGGCAGACTACGAGCGTAGCAAGTAGGATGATAAAAGCGACGCGACGTTTCACGATTTTTGCTCGTGGAGAGTATTAAAATCGATATTATGATAGGGGACTTTCCAGAAATCGTAAACCGTCTGACCATTACGAGTAGTCTTCACCTCAACATTATTCTCGCCCTCGTAATTCCAATAGCCGCCAACGTTATAGATTTTATCCGAGTCCCAACCGAGCGCCACGAGCATATCTTTCGTCATGCCAGCGTAACCGCCGCCGCCACACATGAGGAAAATAGTTTTGTCCTTCGGAAAGAGCGATTCGAGGATCGGAAGCGACTCGATATAATTCGCATGGTAATTTCCTTTACCGTCATGCGTGAACAATGTCTTGCCAGTGTAGGTGGCGCCAACTTCGTCCGGCAAACCCGAAACGTTCACAATATAAGGCAATGGCACTGCTTCAAAACCATCGACAAAGCCAGAAAGATACGAATCGCCACCAATCGCTTCGTAATTACCAGGATCCTTCAACATACGCATGTCGCGATAAACAGCATTAGGACGATGTAGGTAATTATCGATTGTAGTTTCGTTGATATTTTTATCAATACCAAACTCACCACGGACACCTTCAGACTTTTCTGGCTTCGGCATGGCGGAAAGTATAGCAGATTGATTAGTGTTTTCGCAAGAATCGACACGATCATTCGGTCGTAGAAGCGCTACCAGCCCGGCCACCACAATAATAGCTAAGCAGACTGCACCTAGCGTTAAGCCAAAAGTTTTCGTTTCTTCATGTTTCCCACTCATAAGACCTCCTTTTGAATAATTATAAGAGGAATGACAGATAAAATCAAGAGAGTAATAAGTCTTCGTCCGCAGCGGGCACATAGTGCGTGAACAAACCCCGGGAAGGCAAGGTGCATTATTTCAGGGTTGGGCTGGTTATAGTTGGTCGCTAAGTGCTCACGAAATTTATCCCAATTCTACATATTTTCTTAGCTTTAATAGTCTAGACACAATAAGTAACGACTCCAATGCCCGAGTCTTTGGCTTTCCCCTCCGTTGTCTAGTCATAGAGTAATCAAGGGAGGATGAAGCAAGGTCAATTCTATTCTATAGATCTATCGATACAGTCTCTTTCTTTTAACCTTGCTACATCCAAAATGGGGCGCCAAGCGCCGTGTCACCAACTTGAGTATTACAATAAGCAGTAAAGGTA
>CANEKB010000001.1 GCA_947427985.1 uncultured Candidatus Saccharibacteria bacterium | reverse complement strand
TCCCCCACTCCCGCCATCTGATACGTCTCTGTCTCGATTATTTCCCCGCCGTATTGCCGAATCTTCTCGCGAATTCGCTCTTGCTCAATTTCCTCCGCCTGCGGCTCCTTATAATACTGCGTATTCACCGTCATGCCAAGCAGAACCTTCCCGCCCAGCGGTCGATTCATTTCCGCGAGCACTGCATTCTCGACCCCTTGTATCAACATACTCGCCATCAATAACACGCCAAACAGTACCCCGACGATCGCTACTACTTTCGTCGCCCGTTTCCGGTGCGCCGTAATGTTCGCCGCGCCCAGCTTCAGAAAATCCCTTATTCGCACCTAATCCTCCTTTAGCTTCCGCGCAATATTCCGCGCTGAGAAATGTCGGTCCGCTAAAATCAACGTCACTGGCGCAATCACCAAAACCGCTCCTACCACCGTCCAAGTCACCCAGTTTAGCGCTACAAACCACACCCGTGGCGCCTCCGCTAGGCGATAAAACTTTTGCAACTTCTGGCTCAGTTCGCCAGCGTTCATTAGCGCCGTCACTCCAGCAATCCCTAACGCAATTACTAAGCAGACTCCTAGCGCCAATATACAAAGCTCCACCAAATAGCACAGATAGATTAGCAAAATTTGCAGCTTCGTCGCCCCCATCGCCCGGTACAACGCAATCGTCGCCGCGTCCTGATCGATCATATGCCCGAAGGTCAGCGACGCAATCACCACTGCAACAATTAGCAAGATTACCTCGATCACTACTAGCATATTCTTTAATCCAGCAAAACTCCGCGCTACCGAAATCGTATTACTGAACAAATCTTGCTGCATTAAGTAGTTTGCATAATCATACGGTTGCAGAGCATACGCAATCGCCTTCTGCGGATCATCGAACTGAAATATCGCCGCCCGATCCGCCTGGATCGCCTGCGACATTATATAATTATACGTGTCTCGATAATCTTCCTCATCCATCTCTGGGTCCGCCACCACCATCTCTGCAAACTTCTCCTCTTGTTTTTGTCGATGTATATCAATTCGCTCTTTCAGATACTTCTGCACCACCCCCGAACCGTCATCTATCAAAACCGGATAGTACGCATAGTTCGACGGCACACTTGACAATAGGAAGTTCAACGGATTCCCTACTCCTAGTTCCAACCGCCCCTTCTCAGTCATCGGCATCACCCCAACAACATAAAAGTCGTCCTCAAAATTCCGTTGCAACTCTTCCGCCTGCATGCCATACATCGCTTCATCATAGCTAAAGCCTTTCCATGGCACCAATACCGGAACCTTCCCCTCTGGCACGCCCGCTAAATCTAGCTCAATATATTCCTCAACTGCCTCTACGCTTATTATTTCCACCGGTGGCCGATCGTTAAATGAAGTTTTCACCCCGACTAACTTCCCACCGTACTCGTCCGCATCCGCCTCCAGCTCTACTCGCCGCTTCACGAAGTCTGGATTCAGAATTTCCTCTTCTGTCATCGTCGAAGGAGCCCCCGAAGTAACATAATATTGCGATTCTATATAAACCTTCCCCGCTGTCGGCACTACCGACGCCGCCACTACCGTATCTTCCAGCCCTTGCAAGACAAAATTCACCCCCAGCACCACCCCGAACAGAATCGCAATCGTCACTATCGTCAGTAAACTTCGAACCTTATGCCCGCCGACGCTACTCCAGCTAATCCGAATTGCATCACTTAGCCTTAGCTTCATCCGTCACTCTCCCCTCGCTCACCTTTACGACTTTCGTCGCATACTTCTCCACCATCGGGTCGTGACTTGCTACGATTACCGTTGCTCCCGTATCTTGCCAAATCTGTTTTAGCATTTCGATTACATTCTGTGCATTTTCCGGATCAAGATTATTTGTCGGCTCGTCCGCCAAGATAATCTCTGGGTGCATGAAGAGCGCCCGCGCCGCACAAGCTCGTTCCGCCTGCCCGCCCGAGATCTCCGCTGGTTTGCTATCCAGCACTTCCTCAATACCAAGCTGTTTCGCTAACTCTCGCGCTCTAACCTCTCGCTCGCTCCGCTTCATCCCCGCGAACGTCCCCATCAGCCCAATATTTTCCATCACCGAAAGCTGCGGCTGTAGATAGAACCCCTGGAAGATGAACCCCACCTTATGCCGATAAAAGTCCACCCGCTCTTTCGCTTTTAGGTTATTCACATTCTTTCCTTCAATCGAAACCTCCCCGCTCGTCGCCGGTTCAATCCCGCCGATGATATTTAGCAGCGTCGACTTTCCCGACCCGCTCCGCCCCCTTAGCATCACGAATTCTCCCTTCGGAATCTCCAAATTCACATCCATTAACACCGGCTTCTTACCGTAACTTTTGTTTACCTCACTCAGTTTAATCATGCTTCTATTATAGCATATAAGAACTCGTTTTTCATTTATTATCCAGTATATTTTGCCTAACTACTGGTAATATCTTTTGAAAATCCGAAGATAGTTTTTAATTATCTTTTACTACCCTTATTGTAGCAAACCAAAGGCGGTTTGTCAATACATAATTTGTGTCCGAGTGTCAAGCAATATCATCTTGGCACTCGGAGCTTATTTTACCCCTAATTTGAGGGCTTCAATGTGATTCGTGGTAGAATATAAAACAGGTTCGCGAAGAACGCTCTGATTCGCAGCATAACGAGTCTAGTGCTGACTTCTCTACGGATGTTTTCGATTGTTACGCCGTCGAGATCGCTAAGGTAATGTTCTGTGATAGCTTCGCTCGTGTGACCTAACGCCAGTTGGATCTTTCGCGTCGGAAGGCCTAGCAGCTTCAATTCAGTCGCGAAAGAGTGGCGTAAATCGTGCGGGCGGAAGTTATCAAAGCCAGCTTTAGCGAAAACTTCTTCCATCAGGATTCTCGCTTTTTCTTGACCGAGATGGCCGACGTTATTTCTGCCACGCCATAAATAATCGGTGATTCGCTCTTTCCTAATCCATTTTTTGAGACGACGTTTTGTTTTCCGGCTCATCATCCCCCAGCGAAGCCGGTTGCCTTTACCTATGATTTTGATCTTCCTTCCGCTGATGTCGGAGAGTTTGAGATTCATAAGCTCCTCGATACGCAGGCCGCAGTCGAACGCTAGAGATATAAGCAGCCACTCGCGCGGCTCGGCGTAGAGCAACGCAAGTTTGATTTGGCGACGAGAAAACCAGTTTTTACGCGCCGGTGCTTCTTTTTGGAACGATATACGCGAGATTTTAAGTCCCGGCATCTTGATATTTTCATCCCTCTGCCATTTCAGCATCGCTTTTAGCTGATGAAGATAATTATTCACGGATCTGGCGGTGTTGCCGCGCTCCTTGTGCCATTTTACCCAGTCATATACCTGTTGATTCGTTACGTCCTCAAGGCGTGTGAGGCCGGTAAACCTAACGAAATCATTGACGCTATGCGTCTTTCTGGCCATCGTGTTGCCGGTATATGCGAGAACCTGCTCGCAATACTCGTAGAACACAAATAATTGTTGATATATTGGGTTTTTAGGGCTGGTAACTTTTTCAAGGCCATAAGTAGTCGCCATAAAATAACTCCTCCCCACCCATTAAGTTTAATAATGGTCGGAGAGGATGTCGTGGTGAGCCGGTAGGCGCACGTCGTGAGAAAAATGCGCCTAGTCGCTCATTTCTGGTTGCTTTTTGGCTGCGCCAATGAACCACGCGAAAGGGTTTTTGATGCCAGCGTTTGGGCGCATCGCACTCTCGTAGAGTTGCCAAACTCTGTCCTCGCTCATCCTGTTAAAGCACTTACGCAAGAAACCTAAACTGCCGTCTGCTACTGGTCCGAATTTCTGCTGTAAATGCCTAGCATGCTGTAATGCTTGCCATCGCCTCTCAGCCTCAGCTTTGTCGTCGTGCTTTGTAACGTTAGCTTTAACGTTAATGTTTTTCCTACTCAGATAGTCTTTAACGTTAACGTTACCGATCCTCTCCATAAATTACCTCCATTGTAATGGTATCAAAAACTCCCGCTCTCTGAGCTCCAGATACGTTTAATCTAATATATCTTGAGCAATAACAAACCAGAGCGCGGTTTGCGCATGCTCGTACCTAAATTAAGCGACAGCTTTTTGGAAATGTAAAATCCCCAAGCTTACGCGTTGGGGTTATTTTTACTAATCGACACAGCTATCTTGAATAACTGATACTAGTATAGCAAACCTTGGGCGTTTTGTCAATACAAGTCTCGCTAGACCAGATACAACGATTTTACAACGAAATAAATTGGCAAAAACATAAGTTTTTTATGGTATAATAGGATTACTGAACGGCCTCGTTTAGCCGCAAGATCAAGCGACAAGCGAGACGGAGGAGACCAACTCCGCGAAAGGCTCCGTAGGTCAAACTTGAGATTATTGGAGAAAGAAACCCGAGATCGTCAAGAATACGTCTAGTATTTCTTACGAAAGGGTTTTCTTTATGGCAACGAACAAATATGGCCAGACCTATCAAGGCAACGACGATTTCCGTGGTTGGTTGGCTGGTATGGGCAACGACACCGGCGCGAAGCATCTTTTGAATATGGTCGGCAATGACGGCCGTGTAGGTGAAGGCGGAGCCTATACCGAAATGTACAACAAATTTTATGGGCCGGGTCCCGGCAGGGGTCCAGTTGTAACGGCGCAAGGATTGGCGGATCAGTATTACAAAAGATGGCTGGCCGGACGGCAAGAACCTCAGAACGCGGCTGCTAATGCCAACTATCAGTCATATGCGAGTTATAGTACTACTCCGGTAAAGACTAAAGAGCAGCTTGAGGCAGAAGAGCGAGATCGCATCTATAGAAATTCGCAGATCAACTATTATGATCAAGCAATTAACCAATATGACAATCAGCTCAAGAACCTAGATGGGCTTTTGGGCGAGTTGAATAAAGCGACCGAGAGCAGCTATAATCAGCAGCTCAATGAGGCTCGATCCAGCTACAACACGCAGAAATCTAATTATAACCGCGCCACAACGCAGAATAAGCAGAACCTACAAACCGAGCGCAACCAAGTTACCGATACGGCGGCACGCGGTCTTAGAGGTCTACAAAGGCTTCTCGGTGCGATGGGAGCTGGCGGTAGTTCGGATGCTCTATACGTGGCTCCGGGCGCTGTAACCGCGCAGGCGAATCAGCAGCTTGCCGGCGTTAACCAAAACTTCGGACAGAACCAGCAGAATATAGATAGCGACTGGGCTATTTATCAGACTGATTACGACAATGATCTAAAGAAACTTGCCGACTGGAGAGCCGGCCAAGTACGCAGTAATGAACAAAACGTACTACAACAGCGCATGAACCTTCTGGCGCAAAAAGCGGCTGCTTATGCTAATCGCGGTCAGTATGGTGTCAGCGATGGCGGTAAACAAGCAGAGATCACGAATCTTATTAACAGTCTCAATAATCGTGCTAATGAGCTGAGTAAGTTCGTGGCGCCGTCTTATACTGGCGTCTCGGCAACCTACAAAGCACCTTCGGTATCCTCATATTTTGAGAGTGCCGGCCAGCCAGAACTTAATGCCAAAGTACAAGATGTTGATATGGCAGGATCTAGTCAGCAAGTCCCTGCTCTCCAGCTCTTGATGGGGCTTAAAAAGCGAGAAGGAGAATAGGAGGTGAACGATGGCGACTTTGCTCCCATTTTCATTTAATCTCGGTAGCCAAAAGAAGAAGTCCGCGCTAGAACTGCTTCAGTCTCCGTTTACTACGGTGACGAAGCCAGCAGTAGGCCCTACGATGCAGGCCGCGGCTAAGACGGCGATCTCCGCGATCCCACAACGCACTACAAATACAACAACGAACGCGCCTGTGCAGGCAGGCAACTCAGTCATGAGCCGAGCGTTGGCGATTCTTCAACAAAGACAACCGGCGCCGATTAAACCGCAGGCTAACCCTATTCCAGCCGCCGGAGTCAATTCAGCTCGAATCACGGCACCGAAGATCCAGACCAATATAGCACAAAATAACGAAGATCCAGTGCGGAAAGCACGGCAGATTCTACAATCCCGTCCTGCGCCATTGGCTCCTTTGAAAACCACCCAGGCCTCTCTGCCACAACGCAATAATCGGATTAGCGCGACAAATACACTACGCGATCCACTTTCTGAAATGTTACAGCAGCGTAGGACAGACGCTGCGCTTAAGAAGATCGAGCAGCAGAAGCAGTATTCAGAGCAAGAAGGCTGGAAGCGGTACTATGACGAGGAGTTCAAAAAGGAGCAGTCAAGGCAAGGTTTCTTTGAAAGGCTGATCGATAATGGCTCCGCTTCACGCGCCGCAGAACAGAATGCACGCAACCGATACGCAAACGACCTGTTAATAAAGGCGTACGACGATAATGGTAACGTGATTGACCAGAGGGCGGCAGACCTAGCCAAGACTGTTACCGAGGAAAACTCACAGATCTCTAAGATTTATAGTGATATGGAACACGCAAAATCGCGTGCCTTGGGCGCATCCTACGATTCAGAGTATTATACCGGCTTCGACTGGGATCCGAAGAAGAATAAAGCGACCGGTAATCCGTTCGATGTGATTGGTAAGCAGATCTATGGGACAGCGAACGCGATTCGTAAAATGGATGTAGGCAGTGCGCTTCTGGGGTCTGACGATGCACATAAAACAGACGTAAGCGACGCAGGCAGATTTCTAGCCAACTTACTACCAGGTATGGCAACGGCTCCAGTTGTGGGCGCGACGAACTTAACGGAAGCTATCACCGGTAAAGGTATTGATTCGGAGACCGGTGAGCATCGCGAGCTTGATGGTCTTGAGAGGTTCGGCCGTGGGGCTTCTGGCGTGATAGATATGGCCGGCGTATTCTTCGGTGGCTCTGGAGATATGCTTAATTCCGTTGGTAGGTCGCTATTTAGGCGTGGAGCCAGCGAAGCTGCTCAACAGGCCGCAAAACAGACGACAAAGAGCGTGTTGAAGTCATATCTTAAAGCAATGCTCGAAGAAGGCGCGGAAGAAGGCGTACAGCAGGTGTTTGATTTCTTTGGTGATGGTGGGAAGCTGGTAACGAAGGACGGCGAGTTCGACGGCGATGCTTTCGGCCAATTATTGAGTGAAGTCACCCAGTCGGCAGCCCTTGGCGCTATTGGTGGTGGTATTTTCAAGGGTGTTGGCGATCTTGGGAGCGCCGTTGCTACCAACGTCCGGACTAATTTGAATAATCGACAGGACGGCGCAAGTTTGTCTCAACGAGTGAGCAATCTCTACAAGAACACTATCGAGAGTATCCAAAACAAATTCAACGGTCTCCATGAAAAACTTACCGAAAAGGTAAATAACGGAACAGTTGATGTCGCAACTGCGGAGCGTATTGAGACAACCGTGGCAAAAGTTACCTCCGACATCATAGTCGAACAGGCGCAGGCACAGAAGATTAACGTTACCGATAGCAGTCCAGCTTCGGAAGAAGTGAAAGTTAATCGTATCACGCCAGATGAAGTTAAAACTCGCGTATCGCAAGAGCTTGGCTCGGAGATTTCTATTGATCTCCTTGATGAGATATGGGGTAAGTCCGACGGCCCAGAAGTGGCCGCAAAGCCAAAGCAGACGTTCAATGAGGCCGAAGCTACCCAAAGGCTAAATGATTTGACGGATGGCAAGCTGCCGTATGAAGAATACTTGAAGTTTCAGTCCGACAGGCTTTGGGATGCTTTCCAAGACAGTAACGGCGGCGTGGAGACCTTCTTAAGGGGCGTCGATAACTACAACAGCGACGGCAGCCGTGCCGACGTTACGCGGCAGACTATTTCCAACAATGGGGCGTTGTACCGGCAGCTATACGAAGAATATGGCCGGAAACCAAGCCGGAAGTTATTCAACGAAGCTCTTGAAGATGTCCTCGTCAACGGAGGCAAGAGTAAATACTATGAAACATTCAGAGAGCTTAATCCGGAAATCGGTCTGTACAATGCCGGAAGCGACGATATTGACACGTTAATCGCGGCGAGAGATTATGTGAGTTCGTCCGAATATAAAGATATGATGAGTAGAACCGAGTTACAACGGCAACGCGATGCGCAGACCCCAAAGGGCGAGGTATCGTCCATTGACCAGCTTATGGATCCTACTACTAAGTCCGGTAAGTTTGTCACGCTATTGCGCAGCGTAAGCGACCGTGTGAAGAAGATTGTGAAAGACGCAACTGGCATAGATACGAGTGGCTATAATCATATTATGAGCGATTCGGCCGTACGGCACGTGTTGAATCGTCATGGTGAGGCTGGTGAGCTGTCAATAACTATGTCAGACGTTAAAAACGCACGTGACATTATTAAGAATCCGGACCTAGTTGAGTATGCTGGCAAAAATAAACACGGCCTCGACGTAATCCGCTATACAAAACAGTATGACAACAGGATTGTTTATCTCGAAGAAGTCCGAAACGGGCGAAGACAGCTGGCAATGGACACGATGTATAAGCAAGAGGTTCCAAAACAAAAAACCGCCTCTCCGACGAATCCTCAACAGGTGATGAATCCTGCCACGGACTCTCTACGGGCATCATCCCGATCGGAGAGATTGGTTGATAGTAGTTTATCACAAAATAGTGGTGATGTCAATAGTAATTCAGATACCCCGATTAACACAGATGCTTATGTTAAGCAACAGGTGGCAGCTCAGCAAAAACAAAGCAAGTCGTCTATTAGGCAGAAAGTCTCTGAAACTACTGCGAAACTTAAACATTATCTTGTGGATGACTCAGTGGCCTACGAAAAATACCTTCCGGGCAAGAAAAATAAAGAGTTACGCTCCGAACTTCGCGAAGGTGTCGATCGCGTACGCAGCAGCGATATGATAGCTCGGCAGTTTATGGAAGACAATGGCCTAAACGAAATTGGCAAGATGAGCACAAAAGCTCTCAATACGTTCCAGCAGTATCTGATCGCCAAACGTGCCATTGAGCTAGACGAGAAAGGTATAAAAACTGGCCGCAATCTCGAAGCAGACAAGAAACTTATTGAGTCGGTCGGTAACGGATTTGCGAAACAAGAGAAAATCGTTCGTGAGTATAACAAAAAGATGCTTGATTATTCGGTAGAGAAAGGGCTAATCTCCGCGGATCTTAGAGACCAGCTACTCCGCGAGAATAAGAGCTACGTGCCGTTCAATCGCGTAATGGATGAAGTCGAAGGGCATACCGGTAATCAGAAGTCGAAACAGCTGGCCACTATCAGTAAGCAGACTGTCGTACAGAAGATTAAGGGGAGCGATTTGACCGTTGATAATCATATCGAATCTATGATGAAAAATACGATCCGGATGATTAACGAAGGTGAGCGGAATACTGTGGCCACCAAGCTGGCATCGACTGAAGCTTTTCGCGAAAACGTTCTAGCAGAAGGTCAGAAACCGGCAGCTGGTAACGATTCACTGAGCTTTATGGTGGATGGCAAGAAAGTGAGTTATGAGGTCCCGGCACTCGTTGCGCAAGAGATGAAGAATCTCAATGGCGTACTTCCAGAAGGTATCAACGGACTCGTCAAGGTTCTTGGTGCGCCTACACGCCTACTACGTACCGGTGCGACTTCGGCTAACCCAATGTTTACGCTTTCAAACTTGATTCGCGATCAAGGCCAGACTTTGATCACTGGTAATGTCGCAGCCAATATCAAAGGCACGCCGAAAGCGATTCTCGCAACGTTTGGCTGGGGTAAAAAGGCTTCGGAACTTAAAGCTGAATTGTCAAGTAACGGCATTATCGGCAGCGAATATCGTATGACCTACGGCATGAAATCCGGTGATTTAATTGCCGAGCTTCAGCAGTCGAATCAGCTCTCGAAATCGGCCATAGACAAGCTCAAACACCCAATTGACACGCTAGCCGACGTAATTGGCAAGACGGAATACTTCACGCGCGCACAACAATACTTTGGTACCAACGGAGATGTTACGGCAAAATCGCAGGCCGCGCGTAATAATACTCTCAACTTCTCTCGTGGCGGTTCTGTGGTAAAGGTATTGAATAAGGTGATCCCGTTCTTAAATGCTGGCGTACAAGGTGGCCGGATTACGGTGGCACAGTTAAAAGAACGCCCAGTGCGAACTACTATCGCTCTCGCCGCGACTTACGGTCTGGCTTGTGCCGTGAAGGGTATTGGCGAGCAGCAGGACAAAGATTTGTGGGATCGTCTAGGAGATCAGGAAAAGGAGCAAAATCTGGTAATTTTCACGAAGAACGCGAAATATAATCCAGATACCAACCGCATTGACGGCGTGATCAAGATTCCAATGCCGCAGATGCTCTACCCGATTCTCGGAACAGCTAATAACTTTGAAGGTAAGCCGGAAGATTTGATTGGCTTGGCCGGCAAGATCTTTACCACGATCACTGGTATTGAATCACCAGATTTTACAGCGGATTCAGCAGACGGCGTAATCTCTCCGGTGCTTAACCAGCTGACACCGACATTTGCTAAGCCTTTCCTTGAAGTCGGTATGAATAAAAACACTTACACCGGCAACGAAATCGTGAGCGAGTATGATAGTAACCTAAATCCGGAAGATAAAGGCAAGAAATATACGACCGGTCTAGCAAGAACGGTGGCAAAAATCACCGGCATCGACGCGCCTGTGATCGACAACTTCGTCTCTAACTGGGGTGGTGGACTATTCCAAGACCTCGTTAAAACTTTGACTGACAATCCGGACAACGCGAAAGATGGTGGCGGCATAGAAGCGATGATTAAGACCGGCATGTATCGTCGTTTCGGGAGCGGGTCGATTATTAGTCAATATGAGCTTGGTAAAACGCTTGCTGAGGGTTATAAAAATGATCTCAAACAGAGCGAAGCATTTAAGGCTTTGAGTAGCGAAGAACAGCAGAAAGTGCTTAATGCGGTTGATACCGACACGACCAAAATTGCTTCCATCAAGGCCAAGCTCGAACAAGGACGTGAGGGGGAGATTAAGACAGAGTTCTCTGACAGGCAAAAGGATTTGCTCGCTAATGGTATGGATATCAACGAGTATATTAGCTCTGTCACAACGAAAAAGAGCGGCAAGAATATCGACATCAACGATGATCTCAATGACAGCTATAAGTCAGTCCTGAAGAAGTATCAGAGCATGAAATCTGACGAGTGGGAGACCTATACCTACCAAGAGAAATCCGCTGAGTACGATTTGGCCGAGGCTAAATACCGAAATGACGTTGCTAATGGTAATCTAACCAGCACGGAGATTGTCAGAAAAGAAAAAGAGCTGAGGAAGATGAAAGTTTCGAAGGACTACGATAAGGCGGTTCGTGAAGTTTATGGCTTGGCTGGAACAAGAGCCGATATTCAAGCGGCACTAAACCTTGCCGAGAATAATGACGAGCGGAAGGCGATTGTAGATGAGCTTAACAAGCTTAATCGTGAGATGTACGACGCCGGCGTTATTAACGCCACAACTTACAAAACTCGTAATCGCAACATTAACAATTTCGCGTCCAGCCGATCTTCCGGCAGATCTTCTAAGAAGTCGTCTAGCAGTTCCGAGAAAACCTTTAAGACGCCGGAATCCGGGCCCGGCTTCACAGCGTTACTCAACGCTATCAAGGGTTCTGGTACAACCGACGCCAATAAAGGTAACTCGTCCAAGAAGCCAACATTAAAAGCCGCAAATAGGAAGTCCAATGTGATTGGTAATTACGTTAACAAGATCAGCAAGACCAACCTTGGCTCTGATCCGAAGATAACTAGAAAGAAAGGGTAAAAGATGGCAATAAAGAAAAATCTTGAGTTCATTCGAGGGGAGACGAGAACAATCTCCCTAGAAATGGATCCAGTAACCTTAACAGAAGCGGAAACGCTGCGCTTTACGATTAAGCCAGAGTATGACAACGATCTGATGGACAAAGCGGCAGTGCTCGCGAAGCAGATTCAAGGCCCAGCAGAGTTAACGGACGGAATCTGGACGATGTTTATTCATCCAGAAGACACTATCGAAATTGAGCCAGGAAAATACGTTTATGATCTCGTGATGACTTCTGGAACTGATCGCGTAGTGCTTCTAGAAGGCAAGATAACAATTAAAGCAGCGGCAACGCTGAGAGGAGTAAAGTAAGATGGCAGGAATTAACATCAACCTAAAAGGCGTAAGTATAGGCGGTCCACAAGGTCCACGAGGCCCACAAGGTATTCAAGGGCCGCAGGGGGAAAGGGGTGAGCGCGGCGAAAAAGGCGATCAGGGTGAGCCGTTCAAATATGAGGATTTCTCCACGGAGCAACTCAATGCTTTGAAGGGGCCGCAAGGTGAGCGCGGCGAAAAAGGCGAGAAGGGCGAGCAAGGCGAACAAGGTGTCAGGGGCGAAAAAGGAGAAAAAGGCGAAATTGGCGAAGGTATAAAGATCGCCGGCGCATTCGACACCAAAGATCAGCTGCCTACTGACCTAGCATCTGATAATATCGGCGTTGCCTTCTTGGTGCGCGCCGATAGCAAAGTCTATATTTGGGACGGAGAGAAGTGGCTTGATACCGATTTCAAGGGTCCGAAAGGAGATAAGGGCGAGAAGGGCGACAAAGGTGATACTGGAGATGCTCTGACGTTTAACATGCTTACTGATGGACAAAAAGCAGAACTAAAAGGCGAAAAGGGCGACCCTGGCCAAGACGGTGCCAATGGCAGCGATGGTAAAAATGGAGCTGATGGTTATTCCCCAGTAGTCAATTTAACGCAGGTTAATGAGACAACTGCCACTTTGACCGTTTCTAGTAAGAACGCAGAAGGCGAGATCGTCAATCAGTCGGTGACCTTTGGCGGTAACTATTCGATCGCTGATGAGGAGGAGATGTAATGAACGGAGAAAATGAAGAAAGCAAAGTTTTAATAAGTAAGTCGATTTTAACCGGCGTTGCTACAACGATTCGAGAGCGTGAAGGATCTAGCGCGTTGATTAAGCCGGTGGACTTCGCATCGCACATCGCTAGCATGAGTATTGGCCAACAGGGAGCGCCGGTTTCTTCCGTAACTATTACGAATAAAGCCGCCCTCACGTCGATTCGTCCGGGGTTTTCGGCTGAGATAGACGTGGAAATCACACCACCATGGGAAGGGTGGACTTATGTCTGTACCTCTAGCGATCCGATCGTGGTGTCGGTTAGCCCGATTCTAAACGCGAACGGCAAGTATGAAATTACCGGTGTGGCGGAAAGCTCTACTCCGGTAACAATAACCGTTACGGCTGGCGATTTCTCCGATTCCTTTAGCGTAAAGTGTCGAGACCTGTTTGCTCCAGATCTCACAAAGTCATTTGCCGAAATGACCACAGAAGAGCGCACGAACCTCAGCAACATTGCTAAGAGTGGGTTGGCGAGTGAGTTTATGACGCTAGGTCAATTCATCCTTGTTCCATATGGCTCTTACACTATGCCGTTTGAAATCGTCGGTTTTAGCGATGTGGTGGCAAAAATAAATGACCAAGAGCAGACCGTACCTGCCATTAATCTGTTGCCGAAATATACCAGCGAGATGGATTCGCAATGGGGCGCTAGTGGGAGTACGAAATACTCGGCTTCAACGCTTAGAAGTACCATTGTAGGAAGTAGCTATCAAGGTAAGTTCAATTCTGATTTCTTGGCATGTCTCGCGGCGACAAAAGTTCAAACTTATAGTCGCGATGGCTCGACGGACGTGGTTTATGACAAGCTCTATGCGCCGCATATGGCACAACTTGGCGTAACCGATACTGCGTATAACAACGCTCAACAGGCCGCCGTGGAAGGTCCAGTATTCCCAGCATTCCAAGACGCAGATAATGCTAGGCGCATTAAACAGGCTATTAACGCCACTAGCTCGGCGCAGTATTATTGGACGTCGTCTTTGTATTCTGGCTACTCCTACGGCTTCGGTATTGTCAGTACGTCAGGCGCGCCCAACAGCTACAGTTGCAACAACAGTCTTCGCGTTGTCGCCGCTTGTAATTTCATCGGCTAATCTCCCCAAATCTCCGGCGCACACCTGCGCCGGAGTAACCCTATCAACCCCGCTTGCGAGCGGAGTAAAAATCCGTTATGTTATAATGGTTGTAAGCGTAAATACAAAAAGAAAGGTGGGCGATGTCAGTACCGGAAGGGATGAGATCGAAAAGTAGGTTTGAGGTTGTGGAACAAGCTAGTGATTTGGCCGAATATACCGTCAATATAATGAAAAATGATAAAAAGTTCCCGCCAAAATTACTAGAACTCGTCGGTAAGAATTTAGCTTGGAGTGCGATTGAGATTTTTAATCTATGCTTTGAAGCGAATTTAATACGAGTAACTAGTAGAAGCTTGTGGGTTGAGCGAAAGAATCTACAGGAGAAGGCGGACAGAGCTTGCGTGTTGCTATTGGCTGATATATCGCTGTGTGCGAAGGTTTTTAAGCTCCCTGCGAAGCGTTTTGAGTATTGGGCTAATATGGTTATAAAAACGCAAAACTTGATTCGTGCGTGGAAGGAATCAGACCAAAGAAGATATGGTAAAATAGAATAGGAAGTTGGCTATGGTCGTCTTTGTATTCTGGCAACTCCAACAACTTCGGTAATGTCAATACATCAGGCGCGCCCAACAACAACAATTACAACAACAGTAATCGCGTTGTCGCCGATTGCATTAAACGGGTGGGGACGGTATGCCAGACCATAGGAAAGGCGTCCCTCTATTAACGCGATGCAAGGAGTCGATTTCCTTTCTCATACGAGATAAACAATGGCGTGGCGATGTGGTTTGGTGATCCAAGCATCACTATAAACGCCACGCACCCATAGTTATTATGATAGAAGATGCCATTTCATTTGAGGCCCTGTACAGGAGCGCGCAAAAATGTAGAAGAGGCGTAATCTGGAAGGATTCCGTGGCTAGTTTTATGTTGAACGACCTGTCTCGAATCCAAAAGCTTTCAAACTCTCTACACGACGGCACTTACAAGTGTGGTCCGGGGAGACACTTTACTATTTATCGGCCGAAGAAACGAGCGGCAATGAGTATATCGTTTCGCGATCGCGTGTATCAGCGCAGCCTTAACGACAACATACTCTACCCCGGATTGACGAAGCATTTTATCTACGATAACGCTGCTTGTCAGAAGAATAAGGGTACTGATTTCTGTCGCAACCGGATGAAATGCCATTTACAAAGGTTTTATAGACAGCATAAGCTAAACGGCTATATTTTGGAGTGCGACATCGCCGGTTACTATCCAAATATGAAAAGCGAGATCGTTGAAAAAGTCTTTACAGACAATTTCCCAGAGGAGGTATCTGATAGGGTGGTGTCCGTGTTGAGGACACAATACGGCAATGAGGGTGGGTATTTTCCGGGTAGCCAGCTCCTTCAGCTCGTTGGAATATCAGTGCTAAATGGGCTAGATCACTACGTTAAAGAGAAACTCCATATTAAGCATTACGTGCGGTATATGGATGATTTTTTGTTAATACGCGATGACAAAGCTTACCTTGAGGAGTGCCGGCGAAGAATAGCCGACGAATTGGCAACGCTTGGGATGACTTTACACCCAAAGAAAACAAAAATAATACCGGTGTCGCAAGAGTTTAAGTTTCTCGGCTTTATTTACCGGCTGACAAAAACTGGTAAGGTTCTAATGTTCGTTAATCCGCAGACAGTCAAAGAAGAACGGCAGAGATTACGAAAAATGGCTCGCTTAGTGAAGAACGGCCGGATGACGAAGGCGAAATACGAGGAGTGTTACCAGTGTTGGCGCGCACACGCGATGAAGGGTAGTTCTAGCGAAATGACTCGGCGGATGGATAAGTTTCACAAAGACCTACTTTTGTGATACAATAAACGTAAGCAGAGCTACCTAAAAGAGCATGGAGCGTGCGTTGAGGTAGCTAAATGATTACGCCAACACAACAAATATGTCCGGAATCAAACCGGTACAATAAGTGTCCTTACCCTATGACGGCGGAAGCTATTACCGTCCACAATACGGCCAATGACGCTTCGGCTGAAAACGAGATTACTTATATGAACCGCAATACGAAGCTGGTTTCGTTTCATTTTGCGGTCGATGATAGAGAAGTCCGCCAAGGACTGCCGCTTGATCGTAATGCGTTTCATGCCGGCGACGGAGCCTACGGACGCGGTAATCGCAAGACGATCGCGGTTGAGGTTTGTTATTCAAAATCCGGTGGGGAGAGATTCGTCCAAGCTGAGAAAAACGCCGCAAGGTTTGTGGCTCAGCTTCTCAAAGAGCGTGGCTGGGGAGTCGATAAAGTCACCAAGCATCAAGATTATAGTGGCAAATACTGCCCTCATCGTACTCTCGATACCGGTTGGAACAGATTCCTAGATATGGTTAAGACTGAGCTTGGTAAGAGCGATATTATCTTACAGCCGGATGAGCCAGCAAGTAACAAATTGGCACAGGCGCTTGGTAAGAAAACCAACGAACAGATAGCTGATGAGGTGATTTTGGGCAGGTGGGGTAACGGCGCTGAACGTATCGAACGACTTCGTAATGCTGGGTATGATTACAATGCTATTCAAGGCGTTGTAAATGCCCGATTTGGTAAGCCTGCGATTCCTGCGAAGAAAAGCAATGAGACCATTGCTAATGAAGTCATCGCTGGCAAATGGGGTAATAATCAAGACCGAAAAACGCGTCTTACCGAGGCTGGTTACGATTATACTGCCGTTCAACGCATTGTTAATGCTCGATTCGGCAAGAATACGACTCCAACCGTAAAAACCAACGAGCAGATCGCAGCGGAAGTCATTGCCGGTAAATGGGGTAACGGCCAAGATCGTAAGGACCGGCTATTTAGGGCCGGTTACAACTACAATGCCGTCCAGTCTATCGTAAATAAGAAGCTTGGTAAATAAGTCCAGAAAGGAGAAAAATATGGATTTGAGTATTTTAGGGATTGAGCCTGTAACGGCGTTGTTGCTAACAAGTTTCGTAATCGGTTTCGTCGAGCTTGCGAAAGCGCTCTACGATAAAGAGTGGCGTAAAGCGATCGTAATAGCCGTCGCCGGTGTTGCTGGTGGTATTATCGCACTATTTATCGGGTTAAGTATTGTGATTGGTATTGTGGCAGGCTTTGCGGCGTCTGGAGCGGTTACATTGGCTCAGAACATCGGGGGCTAGATAATGGATGGGGTTACTATCGGTCAAATTGGCGAGTGGTTATTGTGGGCTGTCGGTATTGGCGGAGCGATAGCGACGGTCTGTAAGTTCCTAACTTTTGCCTTTCAGCGAACGCTGAACAAGGCGCTTGAGCCAACGAACAAGAAGATCGACGAGATTAACCGGAAAGTTGATCTTCTTGAGGCTAAGCATGATGAGAGCGAAATGGGCAGGATCAAGGATTTTCTTGTCGAGTTCCTTGCTCGGGTCGAACGCGGTGAGCCTGTTGACGAAGAAGAATTGGAGCGATTCTGGGAAAACTACGACTTCTACAACGACCACGGTGGTAACTCATACATACATAGCAAGATGGAAAAATTGAAGGCACGAGGTAAGCTTTAATGATTATTTTACTTTTTCATTAGGCTTGTGATATAATATAAGCAGATGGTTCATCCAAAAAAGCACGAGGGCCACGAGAAACTATTGGATGAACCCTTTTCTTACGAAAGACAATCTGTGGAGTAAGTACGAAGTCGCAAAGGAGTGGTCTAAAAATTGGTCGAAAGACTTTGAAGAATATGACCGCATTGCGCGCAACGAAGCTCCTAGCAACGTGCCAGAGCAGTATGCTCGTGTTTCTGATGGCACGGCTGCCGCATTAGTTCGTAAGGCACCGAAACGTGTAATTCAGCAACTGCCAACCGGTGTCGTGACGAGCGATGACGAAGATGATCCGATGGCTATCGTGGCCGAGTTTATTCTTCTTCATAAAATCTTGCCAGACGCAAAGGGTGGTCACGATTTGATTCAGAAGTTCTGGTCAACTATCGAAAATGGGCTAACTTTTGGCGGCCAAGCTGTCTATACGCCTTTCGTATGGAACGGCAGTGAGTTTACGGCAGATGCGAAGCTGATCTACTATGGCGATATTTTCTTCCAGCCCGGCAAGACAAGCTTTTACGATTGTGACTACTTCTTCATTAGAAGTTGGTGGCAGCCAGAAACTATCGATCAGATTATTGAGAAGGAGCGTAGTCTACAAGAAAAGGCTAAGGAAGCTGGATCGAAATACACTTCTTCTTGGGATATTCCGGCTCTTAAAGAGCTGAAAAAGCAGATTACTACCAAGGATCAAGAAGGTACGACCGAATCCGAACAACGCGCAGGCGTGTCGTCCGAAGGTATTGAGATCGTAACTGGATTCCAAAAAGGCAAAGGCGCGATCTTCCTTATGGGAAATCCAAGCACGAGAAAAATCGTGCGGCAGAAGGCGAATCGCGATCCGCGTGGTTTGCCGCCTGTCAACTATTTCTATGCTGATGTAGATAATAGTAACCCATTTGGCCGGTCTATTATGAGCTTAATTGGCGGCCTTCAGAATATGATCGACGCCAATATGCGTGCTTATATGTTTAATCGCGCGTTGGAGCTTGCTCCGCCGATTAAAGTGCGCGGCAACGTTGATACCAGTCAAGCGGTTTACGAACCAAACGCCTTCATCGACCTGTCTAGCGATCCAAATGCGAACTTAGAACCGCTAGAAGTCACTACGACGGCAATTCGCGACTACGCATCTATTTATTCGCTTAATAAGACCCAGTTGCTTAATCTATTCAATTCCGGCGGAGACACGTCGGTTAGCGCGGATGTTGGTAATCCTGGTTTCGGTAAAACGCCGACGGCGCTTAAACAACAGAAGCAGATTTTGGATGCCGACGACAATTATCTGCGCAAGAACTTTGAGTCGTTCTTTGAAGACTGGGCTGAAACTGCCATTAACGTCTATTTTGCGGAGCGTGAAGGTAAAGAAGAATTACAGCTCGATCAGAAGACCGCTGACCGCTTACGTGAGCTAGTAAAACGTGGCAAGCTAGACGAAAATTATGTAACCGAAGATAACAAGGTGTCCATCGACTACAGCGAAGCGGTAAAAACTCTACATTTTCGGGTAGATGCTAGTACGTCCAAATTGAACGGACAGGCCGAGCAGTTGGAGTCCCTACAACTTATCTTAGACTTCATTTCGTCTCCGGCTGTTATGCAGCTTATTCCGCAGGAGAAAATCCTCCTACTATACAACAGCATAGTCAGTAACTCTGGCGTACTTGAGCCGGAAAAGCTGAAGATTGATCTCAAGACGCTGGGCGATGGCAATACGGCCTCAGATATGACAGACCCCCAAGCAGTAGCTCAATCACTGCTCCAACAGGGTTGGCCAGAAGAACTCGTAAATTGGGCAATAAGCAGCATCGTGGACGAAGGCAAGGATCCGAACGAAGTGTATAGCCAAGCAGAAAGGATTTTGGGAAATGGACGATAGTGTGTACCCAACGACGTCTCAGCGGCTTCTAGGCGAGCCGAGAGAACAGGAAAAACGCCGAGAGCAGGAGCGTGAAGAATATCTAGCGGAGAAGCCGTTAGTTGCCGCGGTAGTAGAACATCTAAAAGGCCGGATTAAGTTTCTTCACGATATTGACTCAATTACGGAAACTAAGGATTCGGAGAACTTTATGCGACAGGTTACGGTTAATAAAATGGTCGCAGCCGTACTAACACAGGAGATAAAAAGGCTTGAGGTAATAATCAAAGCACACAGCAAGAAGTAATCGAGGTTGGCTGTGTTCTATATCGTAGAAGCCCACCCTTTACGATATAGAACAGGGCTAATCTCGCCCAAAGGATTCGTCACCTTTATTTGACGTAAAAGCATAAGGAGATGTTATGGACGATGATGTCGTAAAAAATAATCCAGCGGAAAATGCGGACGCCGTAGAACCGGGAGCGACAACCGGCGAGAACCAAGGGACGCAAGCAGAGCAACCAGATGATGGGTTCGAGCAGGCTCTTGATGGTAGTAGTGATTCGCTAGAAGAAGACCAACCTACTTCGGCTAGTGAGAATACGAAGTCAGAAAACTCGGATGAAGCGACCAACAAAGAAGCTTCGGAAGATGGGGGTCAGCAGGGCTCAGATAATGGCCAAACCGCAAAGGGCGCTGTTCAGCGCAAAGAGCAACTTAATAGTGAAATTCGTGAGTTAGTGGCACGGCGGAATGCTATCCGTGAGGAGACGAGCAGGCTCATCAGGGAGAAGTATGGGATGCAGCCAAACAGCCAAGCAAAAACGGAAGATGAGCTGATTAACACCATAAACCCGGAAACTGGCGATTACTATACTCGGGCCGAGGCGCAGGCGGAAATTACAAAGAACCGCCTAGATCAGCTTGAACAAGAGCGGCAGCGCGAAGCCGTCGCAAACCAGATTGCCGAGTCTCGTCTTGAAATGTCTCAAGAAGTGGATAATGTTATTAGGGACTTTCCTATGTTTGACCCTAAGTCTGAAAAATATAACGGCGATGTGGCTGATGGCGCCTTTGAGATTTTATCTGAGGCGATTGAGACGGATCCACAGACTGGGATGCAAATTGGCTGTAAGATCCCAATTTACAAGTTCTACTCCCTATTGGCAAAAGCGACAGAGTCTGCGAAGAAGCAGGGCGAGATTGCTGGACGAGAAGCCGCTCAGAAGATGATGGGTACCGTTGATACTGTTGGTAGCGGCCGCAGCCAGAATAGCTCCGATGACGACCCAATGCTTATGGGATTAAGTGCTCAAGACTATTAAAACTATAATTAGAAAGGATAACAATTATGGCAACCGAAACACCGGCGACAACATCAGATAATCGTAATACTGATTACGCCACTAAATACGCAAAAAAACTTGACCAAATCTTTAGCGAAAGGTCTTTGACAGCTGCTTATGTTTCAAAAGAAGCGGCCTTTAAGGAAGACGGCGGAGTCGCTAGCGTTTACTTTCGTACCGTCGATACATCTGACTTCCTTGGGGGTCATACAAGCTCAGCCTTTGGTAGCCCTAGTGCTGTCAAATCGGATGTTACTCGCAAGGATGTAGAACTATTCTACGAAATCAACAAAAACATCCCCAATGTCGATATTAACGATACCGCGGGCGCACTCAAGGAAGCCGGGCAGGTTCTTGCCACCGGTATTCGTGAGCAGTATTCTCCGTTCATCGACAAGCTCAACATTGCTACCGCTATTAAAGCGGCCACTACCTACGGCGGTAAAAACGTTGTGGCCTATACGGAAGGCAAAATTAAGGCCGGCGTCGATTCGATGATCGCTACACTCAAAAATGCGCATAGCTATTCCAAAACTCAAGCATTGTTTGTTCCAGCTTCTAATGAAACGGAGCTTATGGACGCAATCGCCGACCAGTTTAATCCGGTTAAAAACGACAAGATGGTTGAAACTGGCGTTGTCGGCAAATATCGCGGGATTGACGTGGTAGTGGTTCCAGACGAGTTGTTTGTAACGATGGCTCTTACCGGTACCGCACCGTATGCTCAAGCAACATTTACGGCTGCTCCTACTGTTAAGGCCGTCATCTGGGATAAACGCGTAATGAAGACTTGCCGCAAGCTCTATCAAACCTACGTCCTTACTGGTAAGGATGCAGTTACTGCAGGCTGCGACGGCCCATTGCTTCGTGGCTTGTTCCGCCCGGGTGCTTGGGTCATTGACGCTAACGGCACTAATAAGGCTGTCGCTATCCTCAAGGCTAGTGAGACTACCGGAGCTGGTAAGTAGTTATACTTGACCAATGAAAATGCCCTAGTCATATTGACTGGGGCATTTGATTTTACTAACAGGTATGGTATAATAGAAGTGTTCAAATCTATATTATTTCAATAATTGCCAGCCTGATACGGTGCTGCAACAAATTGGCAATTGTTGATTTGGTATAGATTTGAACAATCTGCAGCACCGTATTTTGTACCTGCTGCCTATAATTAAAAAGGAGCAGAATGGATTTCTTGTATATGATCATAATCGTTGCGGTATGGGCGCTCGAATTTGTGGTAATAAAGTATATTTACGATGTCTACGAGGAACGTAAAACTAAGGAGAAAGCAGATGGCCAGAGCCGTAAGCTACCTAAGTGGTTAAGTGAAGGTGTCGAAGGCCTAATTGCTATTCCTCTTGGCATTGGGCTATTGGCATTACCAATTTGGATGGTATCGTCGGTGACGAATCATGCGCAAGATCAGTTGCGAGACCAACAGTGGGCTAACTGTGCTAATACACAGAACACCGACGGAGATTATCTCACGAAACAACAATGCGAGTATTTTAGAGACGTAATGGGCGGCAAGTACGTTGATCTTGACACGACAATCCAATCTCCGCGCGAGTTTGATAACTAATCTCGGTCATATTGTGATATAATAAGAATAAGCAGAGCTACCTAAAAGAGCGTGGAGCGTGCGTTGAGGTAGCTATGACTTTTCAAGAACTATGTAACGCGGTGATGCTGAAGGCCACAGGCAAGGCTACCGTTTTATCGCCGGACAATGCGAAGTGGAAGAAGATTCTTGGCATCGCGAACTATTATCAAAATGCTTGGCTGAACGAGCCGGGGCAAAAATGGAACTCTCGGTACGATCGAGCCTATGAACTTGGCACAATTTCAGACACGGACACCTATGAGCTTGACGAAACGATTGACGAAATCTCGACGGCAAGAGGTGATGACGTCTATATTGGTACTGAGGACGGACGCAAGATCAAGTATAATCTTGTTGACTATGACGACTTGCAGAATCACGCCGTCGGCAATTATTGTGCCGTGATCGGCAACAGTCTTATTTTTAATCAAACGTTTGACGAACAAAGTCCGGAGTATGGTGGGACATTATACGCTCCGGTCTATTTAGGTATAGAAGAACTCACCGGCAAAGATGACGATATTGTTGTAGATGATCCGTATTGGCTAGTTACAATCTGCGCGGCAGAGTATATTCGCAACGATATTGTGAAACAAAACCAGCATGGTAATCTAATAGCGGAAGCCAATAATCTCATGACAAATATGATTCGGCGTAATCGCAGCGGCCAAGTTCGGAGGGTGCGTGGTTCGTGGCGAAACCCGGGAGGCCTTAGCTAATGATAAATCCACCTAAAGCCACGAAAGCTCCCACTATTGAGCGGAAAGCCATACTGGACTGGAGCACTGGAACGGTTACCGACTACGATGCGAGACGCGTTGTAGATAATTCACTGGTCTCAACCTCGAATATGGTGCTTGAACAAAACGGCGTGATTCGGCCAAGGCCTGCACTCGTAGAATATGGCCCCCAGCCAGTCGGTAAGGTATTGGGGGAGATTTTCGAGTATAAGGTGATGGATGGGATGACGCCGAGATTCTATATGGTGGCAATGATGGTGAAAGACGGCACCGCCAATGTGTACTATGCGACTGGAGAGAGTGCGAATTGGACTAAGATAGAAGGCAGAGATTATGACGCGACATCTCCGGCGCACTTCCTTCAGGTGCGCGGCAAAGTTCTAATCCTGAACGGCGAAGCATTGAGCTTTATTGACACGACGACATGGAAAATTACCAGCTTCAAGAGCCTTAAAGACCCGCAAAAAGCGCCCCTATGTACGCTTAATAACTTGTCCGGGTCAGATTTCAAGGTTTATTACGCGATTACGGCGAACTCAACCGTTGGGGAGACTGCTGGCTCTCCGGTCGCGGCACAAAGCATATCTACGCAACGTGATTTATGGAGCGATGAGCAAAAAATCACGATCTCGTGGGAAGCGATTGAGGGAGCTACCGGCTACAATGTGTATATGGGTGTCTCGGCAGACGGAACTGGTCAACCGGAGCTTTACATGATAGCTTCTGGACTTGATCCAACGATCACGAGCTTTACGGACGACGGCACCAAAGCCCAGATTTTGAGCCGCGGATCGTTGCCGAGCTATAATTCGACGTCTGGGCCGAAAGCAAGGCGTGGAACGGTCGTAAACGGCCGTGTATGGCTAGTTGGCGACACAGAGAACCCTTATTACGTACGGCACGGCGGCGATTACGATCACGAACTAGATTTTTCACCTGCCAATGGCGGTGGTTTTACGCCGGTCGCAAGCGGTACGAAGGAAGTGCCGATTGCCGTGATGCCATTTCGCAAAGGTAGTGGTGATAGTACGGTCGTGGTCTTGACGCAAGGATCAAACGGTAGCGGGAAAAGGTATCACCTGATTCATAATCAGCTCACGTACGGATCGGAGACGATAGTTGCGTGGGAAGTTATGGAAGATAGCGGTACGGACGGCACGGACAGCCCTGATGGCGTTGTAATTCATAATAACTCGCTGTATTACCCGTCACGGGACGGCTTTAAGACGACCGGAACAATTCCGCAGCTTCAAAATGTCCTATCGACGACACAGATTACTGCCACTATTAAGGATCAGGTTGCGCTTCTCAATACAAAGAGTATGGACAAAGCGGTTGGGCTGGCCTATGAAGGTAGGGTTTATTGGGCATTGCCGGTTAGTGCAGATAAGAATAGCCAAGTCTGGGTATTAGATTTGGAGCATAAGGGTGCGTGGATTCTCGCTTGGCACCTCAACGTTGATTGGATGTGGCTCTATAACGATAATTCCGGTGAAACTCACTTCTTAATTTTGTCGAATAATAGGATCTACCAGATGAGCCGTAATTTCGCGACGCGCGACGATCGTGAGCCGTTTATGACAGAAGCGAAAAGCGGCCAAATCGAGTGGTCGAAGGATGGGCGAGACTGGGCAAGGCTAATACAGGTCGTATTTACACTGCTAAAACCGCGCGGAACGATCAACTTCGACGTGAGCGGCTATACGGAAGACGGCAAAATGACTTGGCGCGAATCGGTTACTATCACCACGAATAGCATCCCAGTTGGCTTCAGCGATCTTAACCGTGGCTGGAATAAACCGCACGGCTTCAGTAAGTTAGTTGGTACGCGGCACAACGTTGATGACGATAGAGATACGGTCGATGTAATCGTTGAGGTGGATGAAGATGTACAGTGGTTTGAATACCGCATATCTTCAACAACGAGCGGCGTCGATTACGCTATTTCTAGCGTGGTTGCTGAGTATGTCGGTATTGGAATCAAAGATTTAAGCTAAAAGGAGAAAAGAAATGGCGTCAATTACGGACAAATTATGTAAGGCAAGCGATGGAAGTGGAATCTACCCGAACGTCGCGAAAGTAGTTCAAGCACGTTCTGTCGGCGAAAAGACATTGCGCTGCGACAACTTGGCCGGATGGCCGACTGATACGCCGGTACACTTTTCGTCGTACCGATTAAACGCAGACGGCTCTATTAACTACGAATCACAGAGCGACTGGAAGGGTATTGTTTCGCAGGATTCGATTATTAACCTTGAGTGGCAAGCTGGGGCGGCTGATAGTGGCCACTTGGTTGATGATCAGATTGAGATGAATCTTACTATTGGGATGTGGTTGGATTTGATCACCGTGTTTTTGTCGGTATTCAAACCGGACGGTGGCTTAAAACCCGGAGTAGTGACAAGCGATGCGCTGGCCGACAACGCGGTGACTGCCAATAAGATAGATAATAAAACGATGATGTTCTCCGACAAGGATATTCAAGAAGGCTCTGATATGCCGAGCGGAGTTATGTTATATGGAGTGTATAAATAATGGCAGAGTGTTCACACCAAGGTAGTGAATATATTCAGGTTCGGCTTGTAGTAACCGAAGACCGGAGTACGAACGGCGTTTCGAGGCTAACCGGTAAATTACAGGCACGCCGGACTAATGCGTGGAACGGCGAAACCTATCAGTATGGTGGATCAACGAGCGCAAAAATCACCATCAATGGTGAATCCAAAACATTTACCTCTCTGCGCGTAAACGGCGGAAAGCAGAACGTATGGCAAGACCAAGGTGAGATAACGGTAAATGTCAGTCATACATCGGCGAAGACGGTTTATTTTAGCGAATCTGTAAGCGGAACGAAGTATTTCAACGGATCCGCTTCTGGCTCGATCAACTGTGCGGCTTTTAGCAGTGGTAGTGGGAGCGGCGGCGGTAATACTGACCCTCCAACACCAACTTATACTTCTCCGTCAATCTCTAGCATTTCCGGCTCGGCATCATCTACTAGCGCGATATCGGTCACTGGTAGGGTATCAAGTTTTGGCAATGGCTCTGGATCTAGATCTCTTGTGCTCGGCGTTGTTTCTGGGTCAGCATCCAGTGTTTCCGGTGGACGACGTGAGACTTCGGTATCAGCAACAACTTCTACGCAAAGCGCGACGATAAACAACTCCACGTCACCAATCGGCGGCGGTATTACAATCCAAGCCAACACGAAATATAAAGCGTATATTTACGCCTCTAATGGTATGAGAGACAATTACGCCCTTAGCTCCGGCGTTTGGACACCCCCACCTACAATTACGCAAATTAGTGCCAATACAAACCGCGATTCAATATCTGTTTCTTGTGGGTATTCCGCTTCTACGGCCAGCGTTGCTCAGGACATATATTACCGGACCAAGGTTGGAGACGGAAGCTACTCGGCGTGGGCGAAGGGTGGGTCTCTCCCTGCTGGAGCTAATGCCGGTTCGTTCAATATCAGCGGCGTAGATACGCGCGAAGAACTTACTATTGAAGTTCGCCTGTACTACTCCGGTTCTGGTTTGTATGGTAATTCTAAGACCATTAAGTTATCGTCTATCGGTGGGTTTTATGGAAATGTCGGCGGAAAGGCCAAGTTTATCAGTAAAAGCTATTGCCGCGACGAGCACGGCAAAGCTAGGGTTTTAATAAAGATGTATGGGCGAGACGAGCAGGGGAAGGCGCGACGGATTTTCTAGTCGTATTCGAGACGAGACCAACACTTTACAACGTAATAATAGCCCCCTTTCTGGCCAAGTTTTGAGTATTCGATTCTAAACTCTGGTGTAAGCAGGTCGATGTCTGGGCTTGCGTGTACGAAATCGCTGAACCTCAGATATTCTTCCTGCTCCTCTTTTGCGTTGCGAACGCGAACACGTTCTTCATAGCGTACTCTTTTTGGCGCGATCGCAGATCCGTCAACTATATTAGTCTCGGTGTGGGTTGTAAGACCGCCCTCGACTTTTGTGGTTTTGATTTTTCCGTATTCGATTTTGCTCATTGTTTCTCCTAAAATAGATTGTTAATCGTGCCATTTTGTCTTTTGGTGATAATCCTATTAGCTACCACTGCGTTTTCTGTTTGATACAACTGCCATGCAATCGCGAGGCTCATTACGGCATCATCGTGACAATTAGATGCAGCTTCGGCTCGTCCTCGTTTGTTAACGATAAACTTTCCGAGTTCGTCAATCGTAGTCTTGTCATAAATCTGAATTAATTGGTCGTCGATTGCTTGTTTAAGATCACCGAGGATCTGTGGACGCGTCTGAGCATTCGTATCAAACCCAAGATGGTCGGTAACTCCTTCACCGCTAACGTCGCCAACTATCCGTTTTTGATAGATACGATATTTGCCTTGCCGGTTTAGCTTCTGTAGTCGACTCATTTCACTCGCTCCACCCATATTGCGCTCGAAGGCTACTACTGGTTGGACCCCGGTCTTGTCGTAGATCCACTCAAGGGCTTGATGGATAATAGGTGTCATATCGGCCGCTACGCAATTTTTCTCAAAGACTAACGGGATGTCAGCTCTGCTTTTACTTATGAATTGCCCAAAATTGCTATCTATTCCTCCCTGTGCGCAGTCTACGGCTACAACAAAAAACTCGTTTCTATCTATCTCTCTATAAAGCCGTAACATATTCCGCCTCCCGAATCGGTTTTTTAATTGTTGCGTTATATCTGACTAACGCATCGTTATTGAAGTAAGGGTCGCCACCGAGCAAAAAGGCTTCTGTGTCGGTTGTTGGAAATTCACGCATTTCAAGCTTGCTAGACAGTCCATTTGTCTTCGTAAAATGCCAATAGGCTTGTTCTTTGGTAATTTTGGGGATTTGGTTATAGTATTCTGGCATTGACCAATTTTCTGGCGGTTGAGACTTGTATTCGTCGAATAGATACCATGCTAGAAACCGGCTCTTAAACTGGCTTACGCCATCTTTACCGGCCTGATATTCTTCAGCAAAGAAATTGTCTGCGATATTGCCAGTCGTTTCTCTAAAAATTTTGCCAATGCCATCTGACACCTGCTTTTCTGCTCCAATAACCAACTCTCGTGCATTTAAGGTCTCAGTATTGTTATAAAATGCCACCTCTGACCAGTGGATGTTTTGTCTTGTGCCACCACGACCAGCCACCTTGGCACCAGCCGTCAAACAATCGTAAACTGAGCCATTTTTGCCTTCTATGATAGTCCCTCCAACATCTTTATTGAGAAAGCTCGAACGAAGCTCTGGAATTATTTCGCGATCAGCTGGGTTGCGGTAGTCTTTTTCTATGGTCGCAAGTAAGTAAGAGTTGATGAATTGATTTACACGCTTAAACAGTTCTTCTGTGTCTTTCTGTCTAAATGAATAAACTGAAGCATTAGCCTGGTTAGTAAGTCCTATCTCACCTAGAATAAAATCTACACAAAACATCGCATCGATTAGTGAAGAAAAGCCGAAACGTCGTGATTTGAGAATGTTCTCTCGGATTGGAGATAAGGTACTGCCATAATCTCTAAGCAAAAGATCATAATAATAACTCTGAATGTTATTAAGCTTCATTGGCACTATTTCGCCGCTGATTGTTGTAATAGTGAAGTATTTTTCAATGAATCCTTTATAATCAATTTTAGCCATTATCGACAAACTCTCCTCCAAAATTAGCCTTGTTAATGTTAAAGTTCACGTTTGTATCTGGCCCCGGCTTTTCTCCAGCCGTATCGCGAATTGCCTCAAAGGCGCGGACGTCACCCGTGGTCAAAACTCTATCAGTCAATGCCATAAGCATCCCGGCGCCGTGAGTGGCGTTTTCTGGACTAATCCCAGCCTCAATAAGTTGCTCTTTTAATTTACCTTCCGGGAGCTCGGATTGTAGCAGTATTTGAGCGATCCGCTGAAGTTTTAGATCGTCCCTGTATTTTTTAGCCGATATTCGGCCGCCTTTGCTGGCGATTTTCTTTCGCTCTTTCGGCGGCCGCTTAGCGAGCGACACCAGATTCGCCTTTGACTTGGGGTTCTGCTTGCGTGGGCCGCGTTGCTTGACTGCTTTTCTGGTTGTCATTTATCTCTCCTTTCTACCTTAACAGCTGTCTGCTCTTTTAGCGAATCCACTGTTATTGTTAGTGTGCCGATATTGTTAACTTCGAACCAAATTGTAAAGTTAATGTCGCCGGAATCCATCATATTTTGTATAATGCCGGTGACTATATTAAGTGCTCGTTGTTTTTGATGACTGTCCACTATCCTACCTCTGTTATGTTTACTATTGCTCTAGGATCCGCTCTATCTACTCCACCTAGCCGAACATTTAGCTCTTTGACGCACTTTATAGAATCATCTTTGATTACTTCTGATTTAGTTAAGGCGTCAAGAATTGAAGTGGCTTGGTTGTCTAGGTCTCTGCGTTGTAGGTTTGGCTCGTAAATCACGATTGAAATCCTACAGTTTTCTATGGGCTTCTTTTGTCCGAGCGTTTGGACACTAAATTGGTCAACCATATCATGCTCATTTGCCAATGCTGCCTTATTGGAGATCATCATAGGCTTACCGGTTTTTGCGTTTTTAATAATTCGCTTCGTGTTTTTCTTAGATATGACCATACCATAATAGGTCAATTCGATCTTCTTCATTATTCCTCCTGTCCTTTTCGCAAAATCTCGTATTTATCGCCTCTTAAAATGGCAACGGTGCCCATAAACCTTACGCCATGTGTTCCATCCGGAAAATAATTTTTATACCACATAGCATCTCGCCATTTTAGGCGAGTGCCTTTGCGGCGAGTTTTGTGGATGGCGGTTATGTATGCTGGTGTTTCACTGCTCATCCAACTCGTTCCTCTCCGCCTTATGGCCACACCAACAGCATTGTCCAGAGGCCACAGCCATCGCCCAATTTTCCTTTTCGCACTTTGGGCAGCGCGTTAAAAAGATCCTGCCATCATCTGATAAAAATCCGTATTTGCTCATCCTTATTCCTCATTCTCAAACATTTCACCTACATCTTGCCTGAACTGCTCAACTGCTTTATTAACTTGTGCTTCTATGCGTTGCTTTTGTGTTTTGCCAAACCATTTTTCTTTGAAGTATCGTTTAGCCTTGTTATAGCACTCCACACCGCAATCACCACTCCTCCACCAATCGTGAGCCTTCAACACGCACGCTAAATCGTACAACATTTCTGATAATTCCACATCATTTAATGGGTTCATAGCGCGTGCCAACACGGCACCCTTCTTCTGTTCTTCGGCTCCAAGGTTGTAGTCAGCGTCTATATTCCAGCCAAAGATGTCTTGCGTGATCTTGTCGTGGAAGTAATTAAAATGCCCCCCGCTCATTTCTCTTCCTCCGAACAATCGAAGTCGCGAGCTAGTTCGTCAATACGCATATGGTGTTGCCGACCTTCTGCGTCTTTCAAAACGATATGCTCTTCGCGGCTAGAAAAGAACGTGTAAACCTCTCCGGTCTTTTTTCGTGTGAATTTGATTTCTTTCATATTTTTACCTCTATCCTATTTCTCTAAATCTGCGAGAATAATCTGTTGTTTGAATACCCCAATAGCAAAATATGCTGCCTTGAAAGTTGGACTTTTGCCAATCTCTCCGGTTTTCGCATTGTAAAATCGCGTCCTTCGGGATGGGATGAGCAGTTGGAGCTGCGGCGCGTAGCCGTCTCTCTCTCTCTCTCTCTCTTAGTGAGACGTTAATTACCGAATCGCTTAATATGTTGATTGGTAGTAATAGCGCAAACGGCTTGCCGAGCGCTAGGCATCTCTCCCAATAACGGCGCTTGTTTGTGTATGGTGGATTAGAAATAATTACGTCCCATGCTTCCGGCTCATAAGTGAAAAAATCTTGGCCATAATCTATATGCGAATAGATGACATTAAATCCATTTTCCGTAAGCACTCTAACAAACTGACTATCTTTGCGATCAAAAGGGCACCAGATTACTTTATTTTTTAGGTGTTGAATATGTGGTAGTAGAAGCTCTACCGTTTTTGCTGGCGTGTATTGTTCGTCGCCACCTCCGTTCGTGTAATAAACTTGGTTATTTGTCATTTTTCCTCCTTGTTCTTGACTTTGTATGCTGAAATTTCAGTATGTTTTCAGCATATTTTCAGTCAGAAAACATTAGCACAAGCATAATAAAGAAAGCCGCAGCCCAGGCAGGATGGCTGGTTAATATCAAAATTACACAGGCGATAGTGAAAGCTAGAATAAACCAAAATCTGTTTGGTCGCTGTTGAATAGTGATTCTCATTTTTGTTCTTTCTCCATCCTTTCTATTCCGAACACAATTCCAGTAATGCTGGGGTATGCCTCACAAACCGTTTTTACGTTGGCTGGGTCATCGTCTATAAAATAGGTGGAGTGCATGTCTTGCGTAGTCAAGAATCCAGCATTACGTTTAGCAAGTTCATCAAAAAGTTCTTGAATAAGCTCCACCTTAACAATCGGTGATGGCCGAAAATCGTTCTCGTTGCGCATGGCTACGATGCTGCTTTTAATCAACGCTTCTTCGCGTAACCACTTCGCCGTTGCTTCACGGCACCGCTCATTTCTGCTAGTTACAAAATGAATCTCCGCACCGGACCTGCGAAAAAGATCTATCAACTCATAGCCAGGAAATATCAGGGTGTCTTTGGCCACTTCTTCATCATCGTAGTACTTATCGAAATTTTTCTCTTTAAGGGCGTAATGTAGCCGATGCGTACAATTAGCCAATACACCGTCAATATCGCAAAGCACCATTATTCTCATTTACTTGTCTCCAATAATTCTGGGTTTTCAAATATGTTCCCAATAATTTTTAATTCTTCTGGGTTAAACGCAGATAGTACCGCTACATCGCGTTTCCCATTAACAATTACAAAGCTGCCATTTTCAAACCCGATTGCGCCAATAATCTCGATTTTTTGGCCCATAATCTTATAACTCGCCTTTACGATATGCCCCTCGTATATTGGTCGCTTATTTTTGTCGTTCGAGCCGGTATATGCTAATCGTCGGAATCTACCGAGGCATTGTAGCCGCAACTCGAAATCCGTGCCATAAGCATTAGGCTCGATAGACACGAAAGGTTGTATATCGTCAATAGTGGCGTACTTACACAAATCTTTGTCCCAAAACATATAGTTCGCAGGCAAAGTCGCTAATTCGTCTGCCCTCATACGCCTCCTACGAATGCTTTTAGAGCGTCGACACTCTTGCGAGGGATTTGACCATGATTAAGTTCGTAACTAGCTATTCCTCTGGTTTCAAGGTTCTCGATTTGGACCTCGTTGGCATTGTCTGGAACATCCTGCGTAGCGCAATAAACGACTCCGGCTGGTCGGACGAACTCTTTGACTTTGAGAATTGTACCGCCGGCCATTTTGAATACTACCTTATATTTTGTTTTCATATTTTTCCTTTAATTTCCAATAAAAAATCATCGTGAGTGGTACGACCGCCGCAACTCCCCAAAATATAGTCAGTTCTATTACCCCGAGAGATATAACGATATTCAAGGCGCAAACAAATAGTGAAATATAGGCCAATGCTTTCATTTGCCGCCCCCGATTATTGCTACGACCACTAGAGCTAATACGATAACTCCAATTATGCCGACGCCAAGTAGAACAACGCCCAAGAACTTTGCGGAGCGCTCAGCTTCGCGATCCAGCCGTTCGCTTAGAGAATTGTTGATTGCAGGCTCAACCTTTTTGGGCGAAAAAATAATCTCTTTGGCCCGAAATCTTCAAATGGCAATCCGCTGGTTGGAGCAATAACGACCGTTGGCGTATTCCGACTGCGGACTTGATCATCGGCGCGTAAGCGGTATTCGTGAAACGTTTTGCTTCTTTGCACTTTGCGGACTGTGCCTTCGCTGACCGAGTGTCGTTTTGCGATTTTTGCAGTCGGCAAGTCTTTGTCGGTGTCGTCTTTGATGGCCTCCCAGCGTTCTTTGGTGATGCGATTGCGCATCCCCATACGGAGCTTTACTTTTTTATCGCCCATTTTTTTACCTCACTTATTTTTAGTACCTGTAAGATCGCTCCAGATCAACTGCGACTTTCTGGAGCGACCTAGCAAACAGCCATGAGCATTTTCTTGGCTGCTTGCTAGGCGAGCAGCGGAAACATATACTGCGCTCGTCTAGAGACCAGAGTTTTACGTTTTTATTCAAAACGTTCGTTGAGAGACTTTGGTCATAAGAGTTAATTGGGAGGTGCTCAGATGGTGGCACGGTCTGAACGGCCATGAGTCGGTAGCTACCAAAGATTTTTCCGTAACCTCTCATGGCGCCACCATGACCTCTACTACTCGTTTTCTGCGTTTGAAATGCTAATATCGATCTTCATTTTCTCTTTATCTATAACAACTCCTTCGGCTAAGTCCTGCATAAGCTTATTGGCCAGTTTAAGAAAATCGTTAGCAAAAATGCTGTCAATTCCTTCAATACTAATTTGTGCTTTCATTGGAATCTTCTCCTACTTAAAATATGATGTAATTTATTTTGCTTGCGCATTTATTGCGGTAAGAAGCTTTGCTATCGCGCGGGCTTTGTATGCCTGCTCCTCGACCATCTGTTTCTGGCTAGATATATCGTCTAGCATTTCACTACGTCTAACTTCGATGACGTAATGTTGTAGATTGTCTAAGACAATGCGCGGGTCGTACAGGCTGTAATAAACTACGCGAAGCTTAGGATCTACTACAAAGGATTGTTTCACTTGGTGTTGATGCTCTTCGGCCACGCTGTCTATGCCGCGGTACTCGCCTAGTCGTGGCGGGAACAAGGATTCAAACTCATCCGGTAACTCCCCTTTAGCAAATTTGTCGGCCATTATCAGATACAGATGCTCGGCGGTGTTAAGGCTCTTACACTCAATAGACCACTCCGGCTCTTCGGTATTCTCGCAGGCATCTGGACTACAGCCGAGCAAGCCATTGTCGTCCTTCCAGATCATGCCTCTGTCGTATATTGGGTTCGTGAGACCGTATTTTTCAATGGTTTTCTCGGCATTTTCCGCTTCTAGGTGTGTTCCTCGCACCATTGGCGATTCTTCTTCTACGCCATAGCTAACGTATTCTGCGACGATTTTCCAAAACTCCATAGGCTGACTACCAGTTTTACCTTTACGCAGCAGCGGTTTTACACTCTTTACGCGCGTTCCGGTAATGACTGCCTGTCGCGCTTCTAGCCACTCCGGACTATCTTTATCGAACTCTTGGATTATCATTTCACGACCTCCGCTTCTTCTGGCTCGTCAAGATGTTGTAGGCGCTCCAGTTTCTCGGCTCGTTTTTCTTGCTCTCGCGCTTGCCTGTATTGGCCATCTAGCTGCTCGGCAGCCATATAATCTTCGCTGTAATCGCCTATTCCGGTTACGCTACCTAATACTTCCGGTAGGTACGTATGAATAATTTGGCTGAGCACTCCATAGCGCAACTTACGCTTACGATTAGCTCCTTCCTTCCAGCCCAGCTTAATGTTGCCGTATTTGTCTTTTGTAAAGCCAGACAATTCGGCATCTTGAAATGTGAAGGTGTCGGTGATTTCTTCGTCTGTTTTTGGGTTGAATACCGTAGCCGTACAGGAATCTTTCGTCTCTTCGAACTTACGAATTCGCCACCCCGCGCGTCGCAATGCCGCCGGCGTAGCCTTTCCGTAAATCTGGAGTTTTCCGCCAACAAAATACAAGTCGTTTAGAGATTCCATTGTGGTCATACCCATCTCATGACCGGCCATTAGGGCCATTTGGACTTGAGACACGTTTGTAAAAGAAGCAGGTAGGCTTTTACTCTCCATCATATCTCGCGAAATCATTTTCATCTGTTCGTACGCCACCGGATCCATAACATCGGTTTTAGTGGTTCTGATCGACATTGTAAGGTCGCGCTTATCTTCATTAGATAAAACAGGTGTATTTTTGTTTTGAATCTCATTGTCGTCTTTGGCATTTTCATTATTCATAGTCTTCCTCCGTATCTTCGTTAATACTGATGCCGCACCAGTCGTCCAGTTCTTCCGCCGTCATTTTGGTAATTCGCCTTCCGATACTAGCCGCTTCTTCGGTGATATTATCTACAAAACGATCGATGGCGTCTTCAAAATCACTACGGCTCTCAAAGCTATCGCTTTCAAACCACTCCGCAAAAGCATCTTCTAAAACCTCACTTACAGAAATAGTCATTAGCACCCCCTTACAGCTAAAGCAGCCATAGTTTCTCTTTGAATATCGGCCATCGCTTCTTCTCGTGCGCTTGGCTCAAATGATTCTAGTGCTTCCGCGTGAGCGCGATCGTAGTTATCATCAAAGAATTGTTGTGCGACCTTCTGACATTTTTCATCCGGCCAGTTTTCATAATCTTCGCAGAGTATCTCTGCTAATCTATTTACGCAGTTTCCAGAACCCACCTCTTGGATTTCCTCAACGCAACTGTCATAGATAGTAGCGTAGAGGTCGTGCGCGGTGTCTTTCTTAATTCTCATTTCGTTAAAAAATCCTCCGAAAACCCTCGTCAAAAATAAACAGGAATAATACGATTCCTAATGCTAAAAGCCCGAGGTTTTCATTAAAATTGATATACGCAGCCGCTAAAAGTGCGCTGCTAACCCCCAGTAAGAAGATTGTGATTCTCTTGATTGGTGGAACTTCTGGCTCCGGCAGGATAATCACAACTTCACCATTTTTATTCTCAAGTTCATTTTTAGTATCATTTTTCATGTTCTACTCCTTTTTGTTTTGGTGCTTATCACTCCGGCGGTAAGCATAGGTGCGGAAAGGCAAAATATCAGCTTAGTAGGCAAATAAAAGCCCTCCCACGGCAAAATACCAATGCCCACCGCTGGAGCGATAAACTTTTTTGATAACAAGAGCGAAGGCGCACCCGTCTGCCCAAGCTCAAAAAACAAATACATAGCCGGCTCCATAGACGCACCATCGCTCGATTAAAACTTCAAACGATCTCCCAAATTGTTAAAATCCTTAAACTAGGGATTTTACAGTTTGGCTTTTTGATTCTATGGAGCTACTAAGATAGCTGTGTCGATTAGCAACTTAATAACCCCAATAGAACCAAAAAACCACGATTTCTCGTGGTTAGGTAAAATATCAAATAATAAATTTTGTTTGAGTTGGTATATTATAGCACCATAGACTTACATAGTATAATATACCTATGAACAACTCTCCCGCCATCGCAAACGACCCTAACGTACCTAATTTTTCCAACGCCGAGCCCATCGACTCTGAACATCCTCATCCTGGCGCCGGACACGAAAAATCTTGCGGCGCAGTCATTGTAAAGAATGGTGCAGTCCTCCTCGTCTCGCAACAAAACGGCCTTACCGGCTTCCCCAAAGGCCACGTCGAACCCGGCGAAACCGAATTCGAAACCGCCCTCCGCGAAGTCCAAGAAGAAACCGGCCTCTCCATCATCCTCGCTCCCGCCACTCGCCACAGCTTCGGCTACTACATTCCCCGCCTCAACGTCGAAAAAGAAGTCGTCCTCTTCCTCGCCCAGCTCAACCCTTCCTCTGCCGCTCTTCATAAACAAGAGTCTGAAATCGCCGGCGCCGCCTGGGTTCCCTTCGCCGAAGTCGAAACTCAGCTCAACTTCCCCGAATGGCGCAAAGCCTGGCGCAACATTTACCAACTCTACCTCCAGAAATAGCCTTCTACCATCCTCCCTTGTATATTACTCTATGGCTAGACAACGGAGGGGAAAGCCCCAGTAACGGTCATAGTAGGTATTTTTGGATACCAAATCGTCTACTGTAAGGTAATTAACTCTATTAGTAGTAGCTCCGGCAGAACTACTATAGTAAATACCGCTTACACCAGCCGCATAAAATGCATCACGCCAACTAATTTCAATACTTTGATGACCGCTGCGGACGCAAGCCAACTAATTCCTTAGGAATTAGTTCGATAGCATATTACTCCTATTGGATATATCGTATCTTGGTTTAATTAAGCCTAAAATCAACAAAGATAACAGAGATAAATCTAAGCTGAACTTGTACACCGCGTACAAGTTCGTCCGTAATCAGAATCATTGTTCAGGACTAGCCATATAAAGTAATCAAAGAGAGGATTGGAGAAAATGTTGAGATGAACAGAACGGTTGCCAGTCTAACTATTACGAAAGACTAAAAGAAACGCCCACTCGTAAGAATAGACGTTTCTTATGTACTTGTGCATTTTCTATGCTGGATGGTCTTGAGAAATAACTAGACTGGCAACCGACAAACCATCTCAGCTATCCTTTCAGCTTCTGCGCCACCTTCGTCATCGAAAGCTGGAAAATATTCACCCCTGCACTAGCCAGAGCCACCACTACATTAATCGCCACAATGACCAGTACCGTACTGTCCCATCCTGCTAGCCACACCGACACCGGCTCGATCCCGAAGCTAACCGCGAAATCCGCACTCAACGCCCCCTGATATACTAGACTTACTACTAACGCAAGCAGAGTACCGGCCATCAGTGCCACCACCATCGTCAGTAGACTTAGAATCACTAAGTACGTCGCATATATAATATAAACATTCTTCACAGTCGCTCCTAATGCCCGGTAAAGCGCAATATTCCGCACTTCTTGATTAATTAGGCGTGTATAGGTAGAAATCGTAATAAACGCCCCAATCGCCGTCAAGACTATCCAAATAATCGTATATGCCTTCTCGATCTCCCGGAAGCCCATCTTTACGCCCAGCGGATTGCCAATCACCTCCCGCACCATATACTGATATTTGCTAATGCAAGTCTTATTCATCCCGCTACACATCTGCCGATCCATCACAAATTCATACGCTATTTCCGCATCTGGGAACACCGCCCAAATTTCACTCTCCTTCGTACTTACTTCTACTCCCCCTGGACGTTCTAGGACAAAGGCCTCGCTACCACCAGTCGGGATCACTTCCAAAATGAAGTTAAGCGGATTTTGCATGTCGCCTATGTTGCTCAGCGACAATGAAACTCCCACCAGATTAGCCGGCAGCAATCCCGCCACGAAAAACTGCGTCTTCTCGATATCTGGTCGCGTGCCGAATCCGTTATTCTCAATCACCTTCCCTAACGACTGTGCACGAATCTTCGCCACCAGCTCCAGCCGTCGTTGCATCCCCATGTCTTTACTAATCGTTAAACGCCGCCATCTCCCCGCTTCATCCGTCGAGATTAAAATCGGTACACCGCCAGCCACATCATCGATAATTTTGTCCGCCAAGCTCTCCTTTAATCTCGCCGGAAATAGATACAGGTGCATCATCTCGTCAAACCAATATTCTTCTACCGGCTCTGTATATCCGCCGTATTTTACTACCTGCCGTGCCAATTCGCCCTCCGAATCTTCTAATCCATCCTCTACCGTCAGCTTTAGCAGGACCTGCCCGTCCGTAAAATCTGTCACCTGCTTCTGTGTTGCCACCTCTAGCCCACGAATCACCTCGAACCCCGCAAAAATCAGCGCAAACATCGCCCCCGTGATAATCACTACCAAGGCGCATCGCCGGCGATTACAGGCAATATTCGCCAACCCCAAGCGTAGATAGTCCCTCAGCCGCATCCGCTAATCCTTTTTTAGCGCCATCGCAATCCGTCGTTTCGAGAAACGGTCCGCAGATAGGAATAAAGCTATTATCACCGCCACTAGCATCAAACCTATCGTGAAGAAGAATCGCCAATCAATTCCTAGGAGCGTCACTTTTGGTGCCGACGACAAGTCATAATACATCTGCAAATTCTCTGCTAAGATTCCCGCATTCCCTAGCGACACTACTGCCACCACCCCTAGCCCAATCAAAACACTCGCCACCACCGCCAGCAAAAACAGCTCTAGAAGATAAATAAAATACACCATAATAATTTCCCTCGTACTCGCCCCCAGCGACCGATAGAGCGCCACCGTCCGCGCATCTTGATCGATTAGATGGATAAAAGTAAACGCCGTCACGATCACCGCCACCACTAGTAGAATTATCTCCGCTATCATCACGATTCTATCCGCCGCAATAAATCCTCGCGCTATATCTGCCGTATCAGAATAAACCGCGCTGATTAGGAGTGAATCCGGGTCCAATGCTTTCCGCTCCGGCGTATCCGAGGTATCGACGAATCTCGTCAAATCCCCAAAATTACCAAACCGGATCACCTTCGCTGTAACCACTTGATTATTACCATAGCCTTCCGCAGCTTGCTGACGCTTCGCCTCAATATATTGCTCGACCCGTCCCGAACCGTCATCCACCAGCGTAATACCAGCTAAACCTAGCCCAATCCCACTCGGACTATCGTACATCTTCGTGAGCGGCAAATTCAGAATATTATATTCCCCTGGCAACAGCGGCATCCTCGTAGCCTCGCTCGCATACTCCCCTACCTGATAATACTCCGCTTCGAGTAGCTCCAGTTCTTGCTGATGGCTATATTCTTCTTCAAAGACCCTTCTACTCACTATGACCGGCACCCGCCCCTCTGGCACCTCCGATAGTAAATTATTATCCACCAAATCCTCGACCAACCCCAAATCAATTACTCCGAACTGCTCCCTGTCAATAAAACAGTTACGCACTACCCCAACTACTTCCCCATGATCCCTCTCGATTCGCTTAGCCAGACGCGTCTCTGAATTCCCCTCCGACGAGCCTTTGTCAAAATACGCCGATACATAGCTATAACCATCGGTGTTGATTACCGACGCCTCGAGCATACTCTCGCGCATCCCCGCAAACAAAAAATTTACCCCCATCACCAGCCCAAAAATCACCGACACCGTCAAGATGATTGCTAAGCTTCGCAACTTATAACTTACGACGTTCCCCGAAGCCAGGCGCACCGCATCCGCCAGCCTAAGCCCCATTCTTACCTCCATGCTTCACCTTCATCACAGCTATCATTATGTTTATTATATTGCTAGTTTATATTAATATCAACGCTGAAATTTGCATAAAGGGAGCCCCGGTCTTAACCGGGGCTCGTATCAATGAGAGGAGCAAAAGTATCGGGCATAATGATCAAAAATGTCCGACTAAGAAACCGCAGCTTTAGCTGCCCACTTCGTTACGCCTAATAATTAGTAGGTGACCTGGACACGGAACGCCTTCGCGGGCGCGGGGAAAAGCAGCCTGTTACGCGGAACGATACGGATCAGGACACCAGTAACATCGGTACCGATCCAGAAAGAGTTGTAGTTTCTGTCCTTCATCCAGTCCTCCTCGCTCCAAATCCGTCCGTTGGCGCCGTTCACTATGATATCAACCTGGTAGTCATTGGGGTTATAGGCGACATTGCTGTCCACTTGGTCATGTACGTCAACGTGCACAGTCGCGTTGCGAACCTCACTTCCAATGACCATGACATAGGTGCGCCCGATAGACCATTCCTTGACATACCGAGGGCTCACGCCGACCCCGGCCGGTTCGGTAGCCGTAACCACCTCGTTGACATCGGCCCAGCCCGTGGTCACCCCGTCAGCCTCAGCCGCCAACGCCGGCACCGCGCAGCTCATGACCATCACAACAGCCAGTACGACCGTGATGATCCTGCGAACTTTTT